>JAMPDR010000064.1 GCA_023665555.1 Ruminococcus sp. | reverse complement strand
GTCCGTTTTCATGGCAATGCTCATGGTCATGACTGCATGGGTGTTCTTTGAGCCGGTTAAGGCTGATGCGGTTAATGCAGGTAAGTACTATGTTCGATTTACTTATGATGTTGATAACAAAGATGATGATGATGGTGGTGAATATACCGGCTCAGCAGCTAAAAATAAAAACGGTATGAATATCACCTATACTAAATATGATGGCACATCCGGAACATATATTGTCAGTTTAAGTGGCGGTTCAAGTGTTACTGGTTCAAAGACCTGTAACAAAGATGTTCAGAGTGAAGGAAAAAATAAAACATGCACTGCTCGGATGGATGGTATTCCTTCGAAGGCTGTTTTACACATCTACGGTAGTTCTACAGATGTTACAGAGTGGTATCTTACAAAAATTGAGGTAAGTCCGGTTTCTAATTTCGGAAGCAATGTTACAACATTATGGACTGGTCAAGCTGGATCACATAATCAGAGATTGAATGGTGGCTCAGCTACAATTACAATAGACCTGGCTAATAATACAGTAACTGAGAGCGGTGTTGGTACAAATAAGACCACAAACACAACAAATAATTATAAGGGTAAACCAAAAGCTAGTGCTGTTACAATTGACCAGAAATCAAGTGACTTGACTGTTCCAAAAGAAGATTCGATTGATTCAGATAATGATCTTAGAGCACATTTGGTGGATCAATACGGTGTGGCTATTGAAAGTGCCAAGTATGCTAGTGGATATCCGAAAGTTTCATTTAGTCACTCGAATAATACTGGTTTAAAAGCTACAGCAAAAACTACAGCTACTAATTATGATTCATGGACAATCAGTGTAAATAATAGTGCAAAAATTTCAGATGATGCAACGAAAACGGTTACAGTTACAGTTACTTATAAGACGAGCAGTGGTGATGATACTGCCGAAAAGAAAGGAACCTATACTTTTAAACTTACTGACGTTAAGTATACGTACACACTCGACGGTAACGGCGGTAGGGTAACTTCGCCATCTGACGGATTAGTTGAAACAGATTATAACAGTGCATTTACTGCTGTTCCAAATGCTTCAAGAACAGGCTTTGAATTCAAAGGTTTCTACACAACACAATATGAAGACTCTTATGAAACAGCAAATTATAAAGGAACTGCCCTTTCAGAAGATACTAAAGTAACAGCAGACAGAACATACTATGCTGCATGGCAGGCAAGGGAATACACATCAACATTTGTTTTCCGCGATTTGGGAAGTTCAGAACCAACTGCTCATGAAGTTAAGAATTATTATGGAAGAACTGTAGAAATTCCGGAAGTTCCTGCTGAAGTAACAGTTGGTGACTACACATACAAATTCCAAAACAGTTGGAACAGAACTCTTCCGACAACGCAGGGCGCATCAAATCAGACTTATACTGCTAACTATACAACGGAAATTGCTTATGCTGATACAACCGCTCTTGAAGAAGCAATTGCAAATGCAGAAGCAATGCAAGCAGGTGAATATTATCCTGACGGATATGATTCAGCAGTAGTAAGTACATTTGAACTTGCACTTGAAAATGCTAAAGCTATCATTGCAGATGAAAACAAACCGCTTGCTTCAGCACAGGAATTAGTGAACGGTCTTACCGAAACGCTTGTTGCTGACACAAATGCTCTTGAACTTAAGAAAGTAATGGTTGTTTTCGTTGATGAAAATGAACAAGTAATTGAGTTTAACAATGTCACATATGGCGACAAGGTAGCTGTTCCGGCAGTTGCTGAAAAAGCAAGCGATGAAAATTATCACTACACATTCAATGGTTGGATTGGTGTTAACGGCACAGAAATTCAGGCTTTTGATGATATGATGATAAAGGCTGATTTTGTTGCAGTCGGACACAATTTTGAAAAACATACAATCAAAACTCCGACCTGCAACGATGAAGGCGCAGAACAGGAAGTTTGCGCAGATTGCGGATATAAGAAAGATCCTGTTGCAATCGAAGCAAACGGACATACTTGGAGCGCCGATAAAGTTGTAGTTACTCCTGCAACCTGCACAAATAATGGAAAGATTGCAATTGTTTGTACAGAATGCGGTGCTATTCAAGCAGGCAGTGAGGAAACAATAACAAAAGACCACGCATGGAGCGCATGGACAGAATTTAAAGCTGACGGTGAAGATGAAGCAAACCTTTGCTCAGCATATATTGTTAAGACTCGCGAATGCGCTGATTGCGATGCAATGCAAGTTGTGAAAGAGGAGAATCCCTCTCAGCATAACTTTGAAGTAACTAAGACTGTTGAACCGACATGCACAACAGCAGGTTACACAATTGAAACATGTAAAGTTTGCGAACTCATAAGAGTCACAGCAGGCGATCCGGCAACAAAGCATGATTGGGTAGTCGATACACTTCCTGCATCATGTAAGACCCAGGGCTACAAAAGAGTTTACTGCTCAGTATGTGGTGTTGAACAATCATTCACAACAACTGAAGCAACCGACCATGTATTTGATACAACTAAAGACCCCGACGGTTGGACAATTGAATATGCAAACAACTGCGGAGCAATTGGTCTTAAAGTTAAAGAATGTCTTGTTTGCGGAAACATTATCGACACAGAGATTCTTGAAGCAACAGGCGAACACGCATATGATACTGACGAAGAAAACTGGACAGAAATCATTAAACCGACATGTACTGAGGACGGAACATATGAACACAAATGTACAGTCTGCGGTAAATATGAAATCTTCGTAAAAGAAGGCAGTAAGCTTGGACATGATTATGTAGGTGTTAAAACACCTGCAACATGTACTGAGGACGGTTACACAACATACACATGTAGCAATTGTGACGATAGCTATGTTGATGATGTTGTTAAGTCAGACGGTCACATTGACGACGAAAACACAGTAACAGTTGCTCCGACCTGCACAGAGGGCGGCAAGATCAAAGTATACTGTAAAGTATGCGGAGAACTCATCAGAACAGAAACAGATACTACTGCTCCCGACCCGACAGGACACAGTTTCCTCGTTACAACTGACGGCGAGATCAAAACACCTGCAACCTGTGAAACACCCGGCATCAAAGTTGTTCCGTGTTCTAACGGCTGCGGCGAAACAAGCGAAGTAGTTATTCCCGCAACAGGACATGACTGGGTTCTTGACGAAACATCAGGTAAAACGTATGCACCGACATGCGTAACAAAGGGTAACAACCACTATACATGCGCAAACCCGGATTGCGAAGTAGAAGAAAAAGACGAAGAAGTTGCTGCAACAGGCAATCACACATGGGTGATTGATGAAGAAGCATCAAAAGCAAATGCTCCGACCTGCACAGAGGGCGGCAAGCAGATCTACAAATGCTCAGGCGACGAGAATTGCGATGCAGTTTGGGAAGTTGCACTTCCTGCCGCAGGACATGAATATGAGCAGGATGGCGACAGAGTACCCGGCACATGCACAAGTTCTGCATATGATGTTCTTAAGTGTAAAAAATGCGGCGATACAATTAACCAGTATGTACCCAATTCAATTAAGGGTCATGAACTTGTATATACAGTTCAACAGCCGACAAATACAGAGGACGGCAGTGTAACAGTTACATGTAAGAACTATGATTTCAAGGCAGAAACAGTAATCGAAAAGGGTAATCATAATATTGAACTTGCTCCTAATGACGCGGCCGCTAAAGAAGCAACATGTGAAGAAACAGGTGTACTTGTTTACAAGTGCAGCACTCACGCTGATTGCGGATTTAGATTTGAAGTTGAAATTCCGATGAAGGCTCACTCACTTGAAACAACATTCTCAGGTGTTTGCGGCGAGAACGGTGTTGCAACAACAAAATGTACAGTTTGCGGAAATACCATCGAAGTAAATCCTGTTAAAGACCACGTATGGGTTGACACTGTTCACGAACCGCTCTGCGTTGCTGAAGGATTTACAGTTCGCGCATGTAAGCGTTGCGGTGTTTCATATCTCTATAACTACACACAACCTCGCGGACATAAGTATTCATCAGAACCGGTATACGAGGCTGCAACATGCACAACTCCGGCTCGCTGGGTATATGAATGTGAGTATGACGACTGTAAGACAGAAACTTATGGCCACTACAGATACGAAATTGATGCTGAACATCCTGCTCTCAAACATAACTGGAGCGAATGGGAATTCAAGGCAGAAGGCGATCACTATGTAAAATATCGTTTCTGCGAACGCTGCAAAGTTGAGGAATATGAACTTGACGCAAGCGGCAACAAGAAAGTATACTTCCAAGTTCAGTTCATCAACCCGTGGGTAACTGATGAATATGAAGTTATCAACAAGGGTGTAACAAAACTTGCAAAGACATTCAAGGATGTTGTTCTTTACAAAGATTATGTTGTTGCAGGCGCTGATGTTACTTACACCGGCAAGACTCCGACACGTGATAAGACAAGAGCATACGGCAAGTATCAGTTCAACGGCTGGACATCTGACAGAGAGAACGCAAATCGTGTAATCACAGGCAGCACTCTTGAAAGTGTTTATGCAAACACAACTCTTTATGCTGATCTTGCAACAGGCATTGACGTTGCATACAGAGTAGTATTCTACAACAGAGCAAAATCTTCATCACAGCTTATCAGACTTACTGAGGATCAGCTTGTACCGCATAACGGCGCAGCAAGATACATCGACAACGAAGATCCTGATCCTGCAAACCTTATTGCAAAGGGCATCGAGCCGAAATGGGAACCCGACAATGCAATGAAGTACGAGTTCACAGGCTGGGGTTATGACACCGCTCACATCTATGAGAATGTAAGCATTGTTGCAGAATATGATGCAATCCCCAAGACATATAAGATCGTATATCACGCATATGATAACGAAACTGTTCTCGCAACACAGGTATTCCAGTATGGCGACCGTGCAGAGAATACATTCACAGGTAAGGAAGAAGGCCTTAACAGACCTGCTGACCTCAACTATCTCTACAACTTCTGCGGCTGGACCGACAGACCTGTTACAGATTCTGACAAGTTCGCAACAGTTAAGCCTTTGAACTTCAACGGCGGACTTATAGTTCCGGATTCATGGACAAACACCATCGAATACAAGGCTGAATATGAAGATCCCGCAAACGCTGATAAGTATAAGGATATGACTGACAGAGAGAAGGGTATTCTCCATGTTTATCCGACATACGAAACAAAGGTAATCACCTATGATCTCAAGGTTATTGCAATTGATGTCGGCGGTTTGGATGTACCACTCGGTTCAACAGTTCAGGTTCTCGACAACTTCGGTCAGATCGTAAGAACCGGCAGAATCGGCAGTGACAGCACATGTGACTTCAAGCTTCCGGCAGGTCAGTATCAGATCATCGTTAACTCAGGCGACGATGCAGGTACAGCAACTGTCAATGTTCCCGATTTCAACTATGTATCAGTTGAAGTTGAGGCAAGTAAGGATATCAACGGTGGCCAAGATCATTGCAGTTGTATCTGTCACTCATTCCTCGGCAGTATCTGGATCACATTCTTGAACATCCTTTACAAGTTGTTCGGTAAGAAAACAGTTTGCTGCTATGACATGTACGCAGTTCACGGTGACAAACTTTCATACGGCAACAAATAATTGTTAGTTAAAATATCCCGGATTTCGATTCGGGATATTTTTTTGATGTGTGTACTGCGGAAAACAAAAAAGCTGAAAGTTATTGTAAAAATAAATAATATGTGTTATAATAACCACCCAAGCAGACTCATAATGCAGCAGCAAATATTGGGAGGAGGAATATTTTTGAGTAAAAGTTCATCAATTGTATATCACAAAAATAACTTCATGAAATATAGATTTTTGCTGAAAGAACTTGTCAGCAAAAACATTAAATTGCAATATAGAGATTCATTTTTAGGAATGTTCTGGACATTCCTTCAGCCGCTTTTGACAATGATTGTTCTTACAATCGTGTTCGGAACACTTTTCGGCAGGGACAGCAAAGAGGTTGTAAACTATCCTGTTTATCTGCTTTGCGGTAAGCTGCTGTTCGACTTCTTCAGCAACTCAACAAAGAGAGCAATGCGCTCAATCAGAGGACATGCAGGCATCATCAAAAAAGTATATGTCCCGAAATACATATATCCGTTGTCAGACATCATTTCGACGTTTGTAACGTTTTTGATTTCGCTGATCGTTTTGGTTGTTGTAATCATCTTTTTCAACATTATCGGCTATCATCCGTTCCATGTGACATGGCGCGTTGTTTATGCAGTTATACCGCTCATCAACCTTTTTCTTCTCGCGCTCGGTGTGGGTATGATTCTTTCGACGCTGTCAGTTTTCTTCAGAGATGTTGAAAATATTTACGATGTATTCGCTTTGTTGCTCTTCTATGTGACCCCGATCATGTATCATATTAACAAGCTTGGTCTTGAACCGGGCAGTTGGCAGATGAAAATAGTCAAGTTAAATCCGCTTTACGGAATAATAGGAAACTTCCGAGCCGCAATTCTTTGGGGCAATGACTTTGTGCATTATTGGGACATGAATTTGATGTATCTTGACATAGCGATAACAGCATTCTGCCTTGTTGTTGGTTTTGCAATGTTCTATAAGAATCAAGACAAATTCATTTTGCACATTTAAGAGAGGAGGAACTGTTTTGGATTATGCAATTGAGGCAAACCACGTGAGCATGATGTTCAACATCAATTGTGAGGGTGTGGACAATGCCAAGGAGTACTTTGTCAGGAAGATTAAGAGAAATCTGCATTTCAATCAGTTTTGGGCACTCAAAGATGTTAGCTTTAAAATTGAGAAGGGCGACCGCATGGGTGTTATGGGATTCAACGGTGCAGGTAAAAGTACACTGCTGAAAACTATAGCAGGTGTTCTTAAGCCGACATACGGTTCGGTGAAAGTGCAGGGTGTGCTTGCTCCTTTACTTGAACTCGGCGCTGGCTTTGACCTTAACTACAGCGGACGCGAAAACATATATTTATACGGAACGACCATGGGTTTTTCAAAGAAGTTTTTGCAGGAAAAATTTGATGAAATTGTTGAGTTTTCAGAACTCGGTCAGTTCATTGAAGCACCTTTGAAAAGTTATTCATCGGGAATGAAGTCACGCTTGGGGTTTGCGATTGCAACTGCGGTCAAGCCGGATGTGCTTATAGTTGATGAGGTGCTCAGTGTCGGTGACGCGGCATTCCGCGAAAAATGCGAAAACCGTCTTGAAAGCATGATGGACGATGGTGTGACAGTACTTTATGTTTCACACAACACTGCAAGTGTACAAAGAATATGCAACAAGGCGATTATCCTTACCCAGGGTCAGCTTGTTGCAAGCGGCGATTCAGCAGAGGTTTGCCGTTTATATTCTGAGATGGTAAAGAAAAAGTAAGTTTGGAGAAACGATAATATAATGGAATTTATTATAAATCCCACTGCATATTCAAGGATGTTTCCGTTGCCGGATACATTGGTAGATGAAAATATCAAGCTTGCAAGTGCGATACAATTGAGAGTTATACTCTACTTCTATCGTCATGCCGCAATGGGAGAGAAAGTCACATGCGAGCAGATTGCGCAGGCAATCGGCAAAGACAGTGAGGATGTTGAAGATGCGATGCTCTATTGGCTTGACAGAGGTCTGATTTTGAAAAACGGCGAACAAGTTGATTTCTCAGCGGCATCTGTCAGTGAACCGCCCGAATCTGTTGAGCAGGCGGAGCCGATTAAAACAGTTAAGCCGCCTAAGAAAAAGCAGGTTGAGCAGCTTCCGATATCTCGTCCGAGCCATGAGCAGATTGCGATACGGTGCAGCGAGTGTGCCGAGTTTCGTGAATTATTCGCTGAGGCACAGCAACGGCTTGGAAAAACGATCGGATATGACGGTCAGTCGATACTAATTATGTTGCATGACAGCTACGGCTTACCTATTGAAGTAATTTTGATGCTTATTGAATATGCTGTGTCGCTCGGAAAGAACAGCTTCAAGTATATTGCCAATCTTGGAAAAATCTGGAGCGAGAACGATATTGACACATATGAGGCGGCTGAGCAATATATACAACAGCGTAGCGGTGTTAATGGATTATGGAAAGAGTTCAGGAGCCTGACAGGCGTCAAAAATTCTGAGCCTACAACAAAGCAAAGAAGATTTTTCAATGCATGGCAAGTAGAATACGGCTTTAATGCACAGATGATATATCTTGCATATGAAATCAGCATAGAAAATACTGAGAAGATGAGCCTTGAATACATGGACAGAGTTCTGAAAAACTGGCACGGAAAAGGAATCAAAACTCCTGTTGATGTCGGTCGTGAACAGCAGGAATGGGCAGACAGTAAGAAAAAGAGCGATAGCAAAAAATCAAGCAAGAGTGACAATGCGGACACAGGAAATACGGCTTCGTATGACCTCGACGCATACACTAAAAAGTCTATCGGATTGAAATATAAGAAAAATAATTAAAGGTGTCCAAATCAGAAAGCAGGTGAGTTGATGGCATACAAAAGCAGTGTTTATCAAAAGGCAAAAAAAGCATTGGATGAAAGACGCGCACGAGCATTAAATCAGCAGGAACAGCGTCACAGTGCAGTCTTATTAAAGTGTCCCGAACTGTTTGAAATTGAGCGTGAAATGTCAAGCTACGGTGTTGCAGTTGCGAAATCGATTGGTATGGGTGCGGATGCTGAGGAATATGTCAGAAAACTCTCTGTGAAAAGCCTTCAGGTACAAAAAAGACGCAAAGAAGTATTAAAAAATGCAGGTTTTCCCGATGATTATTTAGATGTCAAATACACCTGTCCGATATGTCAGGATACTGGTTCGCACGACGGCTACTACTGCGAGTGTTACAAGCAACTCATCAGGGAAACAGCGAGAAATGAACTTGCAGTATCATCAACACTGAAAAAAAGTACGTTTGAATCGTTCAGTCTTGACTACTATCCGGATGTCATTGACACGATTCTCGGTATCAGTCAGAGAGAACAAATGAGTGATGTCTTTGAATATTGCAGAGAATATGCAAAAAACTTTTCAAAGAAATCATGCGGTATTATTATGCTCGGTCAGACCGGACTTGGCAAAACTCACTTGTCGCTTGCGATTGCGGGAGAAGTTATTGACAGGGGATACAATGTTTATTACAACAGCGTTCAGAATATAATGGACAGACTTCAGAAAGAGCACTTCGGCAGGGGTACTTTTGACGAGAGCATCAGCGAAAGTCTTTTTGAAAGTGATTTGCTTATTCTTGACGATTTAGGTGCAGAGTTTGTAACTCAGTTTACGGTTGCCGAACTTTATAACATCATTAACACAAGAATCAACAACGATTTACCGACAATTATCAGCACAAACCTTACAATGCGTGAAATTGAAGAGAAGTATACTCACCGAATCGCATCAAGAATAGTCGGCAGTTCAATGCCTGTTCAGTTTTGCGGAAAAGACATCCGTCAACTGAAAGAGGACTGAGGAAGCACTGCTTAAATTAGATTTTCTCAAAGTGTTTTCGTAACAAGTTGAATTTTAGGTATTTACATTTTTCAGATTTTGTGATATAGTATTGCACGAACCGCACAGAAAAGAATGAGCGGTTCAATACGCTGGAGTGGCACAGTTGGTAGTGCAGCTGATTCGTAATCAGCAGGTCGTGGGTTCGAGTCCCATCTCCAGCTCCAAGCCGTAATCCCTTTGTCGGTAAGGGTTTACGGCTTTTTTTATTGTTTATGAACTGATAAATTGCATGAAAAATATCCGAAAAAATCATTAAAAAACTTAAAAATTCGTAAAGTATGCATGTCAAAATGCATGTCAAAACGATGCTTGTTTTACACTAATTAAAAAAATGGATTAATAATTCGTTTTGAAAACTCATTTATTACCGGAGAAATATGCTTTTGCATATGCTACAGAAAATTTTATCAAATATAATGCTGCATAATCAGATTTATATGTTATAATATACACGGTGAATTTAGATGAAATCAATATTGAAAAAACTATCTTCTTTTCAGATTATACTTTTAGGCTTTGCCGGGGTGATCCTCACGGGAACAATCCTACTGATGCTGCCGCTTTCTACGGCAGGTGCTGAGTCGGCAAAATTTTCCGATGCCTTGTTTACATCCGTTTCAGCTGTTTGCGTAACAGGTCTTATCACGCAGGACACTGCCACATATTGGTCGATGTTCGGACAGGCTGTGATTTTGCTGATGATACAAATCGGCGGCTTGGGTGTTGTATCTTCGGGTGCGGCTATTGCGTGGATTTCCGGACGCAGGATAAACCTCCGTCAAAGAAGTACGATGCAGGAGGCAGTTTCTGCGCAGAAAGTGGGCGGTGTTGTTAAGTTCACGGTTTTCATTTTTCTGACTACCTTTATTATTGAGATGATAGGATGTCTGCTGATGCTGCCCGTTTTTTGCAGAGAATTCGGATTCTTAAAAGGATTGTGGTATTCGGTGTTTCATTCGATATCTGCCTTTTGCAACGCGGGTTTTGACTTGATGGGTGTGAAAGAACAGTTTTCCTCTTTGTCGTATTTTTCAGCGAACCCGCTTTTGAATATAGCTATCATGTTCCTGATAATCAGCGGCGGACTTGGTTTCGCAACTTGGGAGGATATCAAAAATCATCGGCATCATCTGAGAAAATATCGCATGCAAAGCAAGGTTATTCTTGTGACAACGGCAGTTTTGCTGGCTGTTCCGTTTTTGTATTTCTTTGCATGTGAGTTTTCGGGTTGGGATATGTCACTTGGCGAGAAAGTGCTCGCATCTGCATTCCAGGCGGTTACTCCGAGAACGGCAGGTTTCAATACGGTAAGTTTCAGCATGATGAAGCAGGGAAGTATTTGTGTGATGATTATTTTTATGCTTATCGGCGGCTCGTCTGGTTCAACAGCAGGCGGTATGAAAACCAATACGGTTGCTGTTTTGTTCGCATCGCTTTCAGCAGTTTTCAAACGCAAGGAAGATACGAACATGTTCCGCCGCAGAATTGATGATGAAACGGTGCATAAGGCATCGGCGATTTTAGTGATGTATCTCATGTTGTTCCTTGCAGGAGGTATTGCAATAAGTCTTATTGAAAATCTTCCGCTTGTTGAGTGTCTGTTTGAATCGGCATCTGCTGTCGGTACTGTCGGTCTTTCAATGGGGCTTACACCACAGCTGAGTATTTGGTCAAAGTGTATTCTTATGCCGCTGATGTTTTTTGGCAGAGTGGGTGGTCTTACGTTTGTGTTTGCAGCTTATAACAACCCGAAAAGAAGCTATGCAAAATTGCCGCTTGATAAAATCAGTGTCGGATAATTATATTTTATGCAGAAAGGATTTTAGCTATGAAAACAGTATTATTGGTGGGTCTGGGAAGATTCGGACGTCACATTGCATATAAGCTTAATGAAATGGATCACGAGGTTATGGCGGTTGATACCAACGAGGAGAGAGTCACCGCTGTTATGGACTATGTGACAAGTGCACAGATCGGTGATTGCACGAACCGTGAGTTTTTGCAGTCGCTCGGTATTAGGAACTTTGATTTGTGTATCGTTGCAATCGGCGATAACTTTCAGAATTCGCTTGAAACAACCTTGTTGCTGAAAGAACTCGGTGCACACTTGGTTGTATCAAGAGCGGCAACCGATGTACACGCAAAGTTTTTGCTCAGAAACGGTGCTGATGAAGTTGTTTACCCCGAACGTCAGCTTGCATCATGGACGGCGATTCGTTATACATCAGACCATATTCACGACTATATTCAACTTGACGGCGATTATGCTATTTTTGAGGTAACTATTCCGAATTCGTGGTGCGGAAAAACGGTCGGACAAATTGATATACGCAAGAAATACGGCATTAACATTCTTGCCTTGAAAAATGATGGCAGATTATATCCGAACATCTCACCCGAAACAGCCTTGAATGAGGATTACACAATGCTCGTACTCGGTGAATACGCAAAAATTCAGAAGTGCTTTCATATATAATTGAGTATTTGGGAAATCTTTAATCAGAGGATAATGACATGAAAAAATTCCTTAAAAAATATTTGATATTAAGATTTAATGTTTATTACGTCATTTACATGATTGCATATGTGTATATATCTGTGGCTGCTCCGATTATAAACGATATATTTTTCTATGACACTATTGAATATAATTTCGAAGCGGAGAACGGATGGGAAAATCTCAGCGGTTTTGTCGGTTGCAATTGTGTTGTTATGACCATTGTCCTTTTGTGGATGGTTATTTTTGCTGTTTGTCTTACACAAGTTTTGCTGAAGATGAATAAGGACAAACATAGTAAAGATGACAGAGAATCTGTGTTTGATATCAAAGTGGTATACGGACCGATTCGTAAATTACTGATTGTTAATGTGGTGTTGTTTTTAGCGGTGCAGATTGGAATTGCTATTGAAAGAACGGCGATGAATAGGGTCGTTTTTGCAGAGGACAGTATGGCCTTCTTTATATTGCAGTTGGTATCGTTCGGAAATGCATCGATAATGAGCGGCATATTTTTGGAGTTGAAAAACAACAGAAAGAAATATGTCAGATAGTTGAAAGAATCATGATAAGGCCAGTGTAAAGCTGTGTAGCTTTACACTGGCACATGCTTGTTTTGATTAGAAACTTCGATTAAATTGAAATGTTTTTTTAAAAAACTATTGACAATCATGAAAAAACAATTATAATGATGAAGTAATTAAATATTTGGCAAACCTGTGGAAACGCAGGGACGCAAAGTCAAGGGCCTAACCCGTAATGATACGGCACGGCAGCCGATTGCCCTTCGGATTTCCGATTGTATTATGTTGGACGCTTTATTGTGCGTTGGACTGCAATTTGACTTTGTATGTTCCCAAAAGCACAGATATGAGAGCGTTCTTTTTTTGTTTGTCAATTTAAAGCGAACTGAATAAAGCAAGGAGGAATCAAAAATGTAGAGAGATCAAAAACCACTTAGGAAGTGCTGATTTAAGACAACGCTTTCAAAAATGGCAAACCTATGGAAACATAGGGACGCAAAGTCAAGGGCCTAAGTCGTATAAGAGTGTATGCAGCGAGGGATTATTTGAACACTCATAGTCGAAATACGATATGGCAGCCGATTGCCTTTCTTAAAAAAAACTATTTTATTATCAAAGAAAGTAAGTGATTATTATGAAAAAACAGGTATTAGCGATTCTATTAAGTACGGTAATGTTAACTCAAACAGGCGCAGCGGTTCAGGCTTTGGCTGTTGAAGCGCCGAATGTAACAAGCGATATAGTAGCAACAGTTAATGAAGACACAAGAAGCGTTGTTGACAGCGGCATATGCGGTGAAGATCTCACATGGACATTTTATGATGACGGCGAGTTGGTTATCAGCGGTACGGGTGCAATGGATGATTATACATTTAATGAGAATGCCCCTTGGTGTGATTATAAATCATCCATCAACAAATTGACAATGGAATACGGTTTGACCGCAATCGGTGACTATGCTTTTTTTGATTTTACGAGTCTGGCGGGTGATTTGATAATTCCGGATAGTGTTATCTCAATCGGGGAAAGAGCTTTTTATTGCACTTACAAGATAAAGTCAGGCAATCTGATAATTCCGAACAGTGTTACCTCGATTGGCTCCGGTGCATTTCAGTCTTGTTGCCTTTCAGGTGATTTGATAATTCCGGACAGTATTACCTCAATCAGTGACAATGCATTTGCCTACTGCTATTACTTTGACAGTCTGACGATTCCAGACGGTGTCACCTCGATCGGCGTCAGTGCATTTAACTCCTGCAAAAATTTGACAGGCGAGTTAAAGATTCCTGAAAGCGTAACTTCAATCGAAAAAATGGCATTTAGCGGTCTTGAAAGACTTACGAGTGTTATCATCCCTGACAGTGTAACGGTTATCGGTGACTGGGCATTTCAAAAATGTGTCGGACTTACGAGCGTTGTTATCCCGGACAGTGTTAAAACTATCAAACAAGGTGCATTCAGATATTGCGACGGGTTAACAAACGTTACGATTCCTGCCGGTATTGCTTCCATTGGCCAGAATGTATTCCAAAAATGTAATAATTTGACAGATGTTTATTTTTCAGGCACTGAAGCAGAATGGGCGACAGTTTCTAAGAAATATAGTGTTCCGGCGCTTGCCGAGATACATTGTAACTTCAATGCAGTACATGAACATGTTTATAATCGCCGAGAAGTAATAATAGAAGCGGGATGCCTGACAGACGGTGAGATTCGTTATTCCTGTGATTGCGGTGATGTTTATACAGAAGCAATTCCTGCAACGGGACACACAGAAGAAACACTTGAAGGCAAGGCTGCAACCTGTACAGAGGGCGGTTTGACAGATGGAATTAAATGCTCGACATGTGAAGAAGTTCTTGCGGTGCAGGAAGTAATTCCGGCAAAGGAACACCATTACGAATCAACTGTTTACGATTCAACTTGCACAGAAGCAGGGATTAAAATTGATACCTGCGCTAATTGCGGAGATGTAAAAACAGAAATTATAATGCCGAAAGGACACAGTGAAGAAGTAATTAAAGGCAAAGAAGCAACCTGCACAGAAGCAGGTTTAACAGACGGCAAAGTTTGCGCAGACTGCGGAATAGTTATCGAGGCTCAGAAAGAGATTCCTGCAAAAGAGCATGATTATGATGAACTTATGACAGCATCCGTAGATTGCACAAAAGACGGTGTCAAAAACCTTGTTTGCAAAAACTGCGGTGATGTTGCCATCGACGTTATAAAAGCAACAGGACACAGATGGGTTCTTGTTGAAGCTGTCGCACCGACATGTGAAACTGCCGGACGTACTGAAGGTATGGTGTGTGCAGATTGCGGAGATATCCTTGTTCAAGGCAAAACAATTGCTCCCCTCGGTCACAAATTCGGCGAAGCTGTTGTTGTTAAAGAAGCAACATGCTGTGAAACAGGTGTTTCTGAGAAGATCTGCACAGGTTGCGGCGAAGTTGAAACACAGGTTATAGACAATAACGGAGTGCAGCACACTGACGAAAATCATGATACTTCCTGCGACAAATGCGGAACATCAATATGCAGTTGTATCTGCCACACTCCTGCAAAGAAGGCTTTGTATAAATTCTATAAATTCTTCTGGAAACTTTTCGGCATAAAGGGCAAGCGCTCATGTGCTTGCGGCACAATGCATTGGTAATCAGAATCCCCCTAAAATAAATAAGGCGGCGGCTCATCGGAATAGGTGAGCCGTTGACTTATAATTAATTCGTAATTCGTAATGCTTAATGCGTAATTGCGGAGAAGATTGCACCAATTGTAGGATATAGTCCGCAGAGAAGGCTAAGGCAGCTAAATTATGCTTCGCATAGCTAAATTGCTTGACGCAACTAAATTTGACTGCGTCAAGCGAAATTGCTCACTGCGTTCGCAGCTATTTCGTAGTACCTTGTTTCAACTAAAACTTTACATTACATATAACGGTAAGTCTGTATC
>JAMPDR010000063.1 GCA_023665555.1 Ruminococcus sp. | reverse complement strand
ATAAGGCTTGAACGAAGTGAAAGCCCGCGCCTTGAGACGCGGGCAAGTAACAGGGTTTTTAGCCCTTGTGCAAACCACCCGTTTGACGGGTGGTTATGATTTTGCGATTTTGCTTTAAGCGGCATCTTCAAGATAGGTGATAAGGTCACCGACGGTTTTGAATTCTGTAAGAACTGCATCGGGGATATCCATATCAAATTCATCCTCAATGTCTGATATGATCTCCATAATGGAATAAGAGTTCAGACCGAGGTCGCGCAAAATAACTGAATCAGCCGTGATTTCATCAGTTGGCACATCAACGTATTTTGCAAAAATTTTCTTCAGTGTTTCAATCATATTGTTTTCTCCTTTCGCTTTATTTTCATTGTGCTTGTTTTCTCAAATTCAGTTTGCCTGATTACGATTTTCTCAATGTTTTTATAAGGCGGAACAGTTTTGTTATATTCATCAATAACTGCATATATCTCTTTTTCATCACCGTTAAACAACTCTTGATTCGGATAAAGTTCTGCGGTGATTTTGCCGTTTGAATCAAAAACAACAATTTCTTCTATCATGTCATTGAGCAACAGCTTTTCTTCGATTTCTTCGGGTGAAACATTTTTACCGTTTGAAAGAATGATGAGGTTCTTTTTTCTGCCCGTGAGATATAAATATCCATGTTTGTCAAGCTTTCCGCAGTCGCCGGTGATGAACCATTCACCGTTAAAAGTTTCGGCTGTTGCCTGCTCATCGTCAAGATAGCCGAGCATAACATTGTCGCCGAGTACCTCAACATTTCCGATGCCGTCTGCATCCGGCTGAGAGATTCTGACTTTGTTGCAAATGAGCGGAGCACCGACACTTCCGACTTTATTATGCTTTTTGCCAAATCCGTTAACAGAAACGATAGGGGAACACTCTGTTATTCCGTAGCCGTTGAGAAACTCAATACCGATGTTTTGAAAACCGTTGATATAATAGGTGCTTATCGGTGCACCGCCGCAGATAATGGCTTTCATATTACCGCCAAATTTTTCATGAATATCTGCAAACAACTTGCGGCTCAAATCAATGCCAAAACGGTTGGCGGCTTTGTTAAGGGCGATTCCTTTTTGAAAAGTTTTTGTTTTGCCCTGCTGTTCAATTTCAGCAATCAACTTCTTATATATAGTTTCCGCAATCACGGGAACAACAAACAACACATCCGGTTTTTCAGCTTGCATGTCGTTTACCACACGTCTTAGGCTGTTGCAGATATATGCATGTCCGAGTTTCATCAGCGGAACAATGATGCCCGTTAAAAGACCGAAAGTGTGATGCATTGGTAGGAGCAGTAGGATTTTGTTGCAGTTTTGCAGTGCATCTATAAGACGCTCAAATGCTGCACTTGCATTTGACAGCAGATTATTCTGTGAGAGCATAACACCCTTGCTGTCACCTGTTGTTCCTGAAGTGTACACAATTACGGCGGTGTCGTTTTCGCCGAGCGGTGATATAGTAACATTATCTGACAGTTTCTTACTGCTTTCAATCAACTCATGCAAGCTACTGAAGCTGATAAAGCCAATTTGTGTAAGATTATCTTTCAGAATATCAATTTTCTTTTTATAGCTTTCCGAGTAGAATATCGCTTTGCAGTTGCTTCTTTTCAAAAGCTTTTCAAGTTCATCAGCTGAAAGTTCCTTATCAAGCGGAACAGCAACGTTGCCGCTGACGCAGATTGCCAAAAATGACTCGATCCATTCAATTGAGTTTTCACCAATAATTGCGATTCTTTCACCTGTAAGCCCCATGCAGTTGAGTGCAGATGAAATTGCAAAAACATCGTTTCGCAATTCGAAGAAGGATTTTTCACCTTTTTCTTTTCTTGTAATTTTATAGGAAAATGCCGTATTATCTTTACCGTTTTCAGCGCAAAAATCCAAAAGTTCGGCAAAGTTTCTGATGCTTAGAACGCGTTCATCATGTTTATGTACTGCCATAATTCTTACCTATTATCATAAATTTATTCAAAAATAACACGATTTTGTTAATACACTGTGAACGGGCAATAAACTGGGTATAAATAACTGAATTGTGACAAAAGTTTACGATTTGTACATAATTAATGCAGTGTTTGCATACGGCTATGATGCGGGTAAAGTTGTGCCCATTGTAAGTTACAGTCCGCAAAAGAAAATAGTTGTAATTTGCAGGATGTGGAACAATTGTTATATCGTGAAAGCAATGTCATAATAATTTTATTTGACAAAATCCGACAACCATAGTAAAATATAAAGGCAGTCACGTTCAGTGGCTGTCCTGATGGGTACTGTATATAACGGTAGGTTGCGGATGTCCGATGGACACCTTTGTCGCAGGCAAAAGCAATGTCTGAGGCGGCAGCCGAGTAGGCGGTTACAATTCTCGCCCTCGTAAGGGGGGTGTTGCTATGGAGTACTTAATTATGTTTGCAATTATTTTGCTCTATACATTTTTGATTATCCTCAGTATAAAGAAATAATCGCCCCAATCTCGAAATAGTGGCGATTATCCTTTGCTATCTTTTTGAGGGTGGTAACCGCTTAGCGCAGTACCCTCTTGTATTTATAGTATATACTTTCATCATCATTTTGTCAAGGTAGGGTGATGATATTTTTTTATTTGACAAAATCAGACAGATATATGCAATCAAAAAGCGCCGCATCTGAATACGGCGCTTTTTGCTAATTTACTTTATACGTTTGCTTTTTCTCTTCTTTTCTGAAGTTCGTCGGCAATCATCTTTTTCTTTTCGCCGGTAATGTCATATTTGAGCATCGGGAAAATTGAAAGCAAGCTAAAGATACCCGGAAGTCCGACATATGCGAAGTATACTATATCTTTTGTGCTCTGTTCAACAACTGTTGCCTCTGCGGTGTATCCTGAGAATTGAATGAGGATGAGTCCGAGTGCTGCGCCGATTGCAAGGCAAACCTTGATTGTGAGAGTAAGCACTGAGAAAGCAGGGCCTTCAACACGCTTGCCTGTTTCATATTCGTAATAATCTACGCAGTCTGTTACCATGATCATCGGCATGAGTGTTACCGCACCGAACTGCAAACCAACAAGGAAGAGGAACACGAACATAACAATCATGTTTGTTGTGATGAAGAGATATACAAGAAGTGCGAGCATTGAAATTGCGAAGCCGTAAATTGACATTATCATGAATGTCTTCTTTTCGCCGATTTTCTTGATGAGAACAGGTGTGATTGCCATGCTTATCATTGAACCGACAGCTGTTGTAAGACCCAAGGCAAGAACATAGTTTTCACTGCCGAGAAGAGCATTTGATGTCTGAACCTGAATTGCCATTGCCATCTGTCTGCCTGCACCGAGGAAGTATGAAATGATAACCATCATCAGCGGCTTGTTGCTCTTGAGAGCAGAGAACATCTCTTTAAAGCCCATTTTTTCGGCGGTGTATGGGACTCTTTCTTTATTAATAAAGTAGATCAGTGAGAACAGCGCACAGCCGAGAACTGCAACAACAACAGCAGTTACAATATATTCCGCTGAACTTATCGGACTGTCTTTTTCGCCTGCCTCAATGCCGAAAACTTTTGAGCCGCCGGGAACAATAAGGCAAACAACAGGAACGATAACAGCTGCCGCTGAAAATCCGATTTGCTTAAGTGTGTTTGCGATTGAAATAACATTGGTTCTTTCTTCGGGATTCGGAGTAAGAACCGCAGCAATGCCTTGTGACGGAACATCACCGAGTGTCATTGCCATGCTCCAAAGCAGGAATGTTACAAATATGTAGGCATAAAGTGCAACACCTGTGAACGGTACTTTGATGAAAAGTACAATTGTCATGACTATCAGCGGAACGATTGAATATGCAATGAATGGCTTAAGTTTGCCTTTACTGCTGTTTTTACGTTCAATCATATTGCCGACTATCGGATCGAAAATAGCTGACACGATTTTTACAATGAGAATCAAAATTCCCACAACGGCAAGATTAGCCGCCATTTGTGCGTGATAGAATTCCGCCTGATAAGAGTTGAGGAATCCTACGATTGCCTGAAAGCCGAACAGACCGAGAGAGTAGGCGGCGACTTCCTTGAATTTCATTTGTTTTTCCATTAGAGTTTACCTCCGATTTTATTTAATTGCATCGGCAACGGCCTTTGCAAAAATTTGTGCACCTTGCGGGTTTGGATGCAGTCCGTCAACGAACATGTCGCTTTTGCCGCTCAGAAGCGAGTTAAGGTCGATGACCTGTAAACCGCTGTCATTTGCAACCTGCATAACGGCTGGATAGATTTCATCTTGAATGATATCTTTATGTATGTCGTATTTAACTTCGCCGTCAACCTCAAATGCAGGCGGCGGTGTGACGATGAAAACTTTTGGGTTTGACGGCAGATTGATATAGCTTTGTGCAAGAGCGGCATAATCATCGGCGAAAGACTGTCTGTCTTGCCAGTTGCAGCTTTTGGAATCGTTTGAGCCTATTTGCAAAACAACAATGTCCGGCGCAAAATCAAGACTTTTCTGATAAATCTTTTCATTGATATATGGCTTATTGCCGTTTGTTTGAACAGTGCGCCCCGAATAGCCGTAATTGTTGACGCAGTAACCGTTTCCAAGCAGTGATTGAAGAACAACAGGATAAGCATTTTGACCCCAAGATTCCATGTTCATGCCATAGGTAACACTGTCGCCGACACATGCAACTTTAATTTGACCGTCTTTTGCATCTTTAAGGTTATGCACGAAACGCAGATTGCCGCTGGAATAAAGAGAGTTAACAACGAGCGCAGCGATAATCAAAACCACTGCCGCAACTGACAGGAAAATGATTGCAGATTTTTTATACTTCATAGAATTCTCCTTCTTAGATAATTAGGAATGAGGAGTTAGGAGTTAGGAACGAAGGTCGCGGAATAATGTATCTGCAACTGTTAGTTTTATAACCGCAAAGATAGACAACAGGCAATTGATAGCTTGTTATTATAATAATTCTCTAACCATTTGTATGAATTTTATTTTCGCGGATGAATGATCTAATTTATATGATATTTTTCTCGCGACCATAATTCCTCATTCCTAACTCCTAATTTCTCATTAATATAAAGTATAATATAATATTGCGACAATTGTCAACGGAATAATAACCAAAATTTTCACGTGGATTTTGTGACAAAAATAAGCTTCGGAATTTGTCACAAAAAATATTAAAAAACTTTACTTTTGTTTTACATCGCAATATGTTGACAGTATACGTCAGCATATGATATAATTACAAAAATCAAACCAAGGAGGACAGAAATGAAATACTTAATAAAAAATGCGGCCGTTTTCATTGACAACTCCTTTGTTCAAACCGATATTCTTATTTGCGACGGTATTATTGTTGATATTTCCAAAAATATTCAGCAAGAGGGTGTCGCCGTTTTTTCTTTTGATAATTTGTTCGTTTTTCCCGGTTTCACAGATGTTCATGTTCATCTTCGTGAGCCGGGTTTTTCTTATAAAGAGAACATAGAAACGGGCACTATGGCGGCGGCTCACGGCGGCTACACTTCGGTTTGTGCAATGCCGAATCTAAAACCATGCCCTGACAGTTTGGATAACCTTGAAAAAGAACTTGAACCGATAAGAAACAGTGCGAAAGTTCATGTCTATCCTTACGGTACTATTACTAAAGGCGAACAGGGTGAAGAACTGTCCGATATTGAAGCAATGAGTTCAAAGGTGTTTGGCTTTTCCGATGATGGCAGAGGTGTTCAAAGTGAAGAGATGATGCTGAGCGCCATGAAAAAAGTTAAAGAGAACGGAAACTTTATTGCCGCTCACTGCGAGGATAACAGTCTGCTTCACGGAGGATATATCCATGACGGCGAATATGCGGCACTTCATGGACACAAAGGAATTTGCAGTGAGAGCGAATGGAAACCTATAGAACGTGATATTGCACTTGCGAAAAAAAGCGGATGCAAATATCATGTGTGCCACATCTCATGCAAAGAAAGCGTGGAACTTATCAGAAAAGCAAAGGCAGACGGTGTTGATATAAGCTGTGAAACGGGTCCGCATTATCTGACAATGAATGATATGATGCTTCAAGAAAACGGAAGATTCAAAATGAATCCGCCGATAAGAAGTGAATCGGACAGACTTGCTTTGATTGAGGGCATTAAGGACGGAACGATCGATATGATTGCAACCGACCATGCTCCGCACAGTGCAGGGGAAAAAAGCAAAGGTCTTGAAAAAAGCCTTATGGGTGTTGTTGGGTTGGAAACTGCGTTTGCGGTTTGCTACACGAAACTAGTTAAAACAGGTGTAATAAGCCTTGAAAAGCTGATTGAACTGCTGAACGTTAATGCAAGAAATCGTTTCGGAATAGGAACAGAAATTGCGGTCGGACAGGCAGCTGACTTAACGGTCTTTGACCTTGATGAAGAATATGAAATCAATCCGAATGATTTTCTCTCAATGGGAAAGGCAAGTCCTTTCACGGGTGAAAAGGTGTTCGGTAAATGTAAGCTGACGATGGTCGGCGGGAGGATAGTATGGCAAGAGAATTTGACAGAAAAATAATTTTGGAGGACGGCAGCGAGTATTACGGCTACGGCTTCGGTGCAGACTGCGATAAGGTTTGCGAAATTGTGTTCAACACATCAATGGTTGGCTATCAGGAAATTATTTCCGATCCGTCCTACACCTATCAGGCGGTTGTTATGACGTATCCGCTCATCGGTAACTACGGTATCACTGACGAGGATAACGAAACCAAAACACCCACAATCGGTGCGTTGATTGTCAGAGAATACTGTGATTCACCGAGCAACTTCAGATATACAAAAACACTTTCTGAAACCATGGAAGAATATCGTATTCCGGGAATCTACGGTGTTGACACAAGAAAAATCACAAGAAGTATTCGTGACCTCGGTTCAAGAAGAGTTCTTATCACCACACCCGAAACCACAAAGGAGCAGGGACTTGAAATTATTGCATCAACACCTGTTAAAAAAGACGCGGTTGAACTTGTAAGCTGCAAGAAGAGATGGTATTCAAGAACTGCAAATCATACATATAACGTTGTTGCAATTGACTGCGGAATTAAGCTGAATATCATCAGAAGCCTCAATAAGCGCGGCTGCAATGTGACGATTATGCCTTATAACACAACGGCTGAACAGGTGCTTTCACTTCAGCCTGACGGTTTGTTCCTTTCCAACGGACCCGGAGATCCCGAAGATGTTGAACCGGTTATCGAACTTGTACGAAACCTCAGAGGAAAATTGCCGATATTCGGAATTTGCCTTGGACATCAGATGATATCGCTTGCATACGGTGCAAAAACATATAAACTGAAATTCGGTCACCGCGGCGGTAATCATCCGGTTAAAAACCTTGAAACAGGCAAAATCGAAATCACCAGCCAGAACCACTCCTATGCGGTTGACGAAAAATCACTTGAGGGAACAGGCCTTGAAGTGACACATATCAATATCCTTGATAATACCGTTGAGGGTGTTAAGTGTGCCGCCGATAAGGTGTTCAGCGTTCAGTATCACCCCGAAAGTGCACCGGGTCCGCAGGACAGTGCATATCTTTTTGATATATTCCTTAAGAACATGGAGGAAAACAAAAATGCCTAAGAGAACAGACATAAAAAAGGTGCTTGTTATCGGTTCAGGTCCTATTGTTATCGGACAGGCTGCCGAATTTGACTATGCAGGTACGCAGGCTTGCCTTGCACTTCGTGAAGAAGGATATGAGGTTATCCTTGTCAACTCAAATCCTGCAACAATCATGACCGACACCATTATTGCCGATAAGGTATATATGGAGCCGCTCACTCTTGAATATGTTGCGAAGATTCTTCGTTATGAAAGACCGGACGCAATACTTCCCGGTATCGGCGGTCAGACGGGTCTTAACCTTGCAATGCAGCTTGCAAAAAAAGGTGTTCTTGATGAATGTTCGGTTGAACTTCTCGGAACAAGCAGTAAAAGCATTGAAAGGGCAGAGGACAGAGAACTTTTCAAAGAACTTTGTGAAGAACTCGGCGAACCTGTTCTTCCGTCAATCATAACTCATTCAATCCCGGAAGCGAAGGAAGCTGCTAATGAAATCGGCTATCCGGTGGTTCTTCGTCCTGCTTTCACCCTCGGCGGAACAGGCGGCGGCTTTGCAGATAATGAAGAAGAACTTTGTGAAATCATGAAAAATGCCCTTAAGCTTTCACCTGTTGGTCAGGTGCTTGTTGAAAAAAGCATTAAGGGTTATAAAGAAATTGAATATGAAGTAATGCGTGATGCGAACGATACCGCGATTACCATTTGTAATATGGAAAACATCGACCCAGTCGGTATTCACACAGGCGATAGTATTGTTGTTGCTCCCAGCCAAACGCTTACTAACAAGGAATATCATCTGCTTCGTGACAGTGCACTTAAGATTATTCGTGCTCTTAAAATTGAGGGCGGCTGCAACGTTCAGTTCGCGCTCGATCCGCAGTCATTCAACTACTACCTTATTGAAGTCAATCCCAGAGTTTCGCGTTCATCTGCACTTGCATCAAAAGCAAGCGGTTATCCTATCGCAAGAGTATCGGCAAAAATTGCAGTCGGCATGACTCTTGATGAAATCGCCATTGCAAACACACCTGCAAGCTTTGAGCCGACACTTGACTATATTGTAACGAAAATTGCGCGTTTCCCGTTTGATAAATTTGCTTCTGCATCAAACAAACTGAGCACTCAGATGAAAGCAACAGGAGAAGTAATGTCCATCGGCAGAACGATGGAGGAAAGCCTGCTAAAGGCTCTTCGCTCACTTGAAATCGGTGTGTGCCATATGTATCTCAAGAAGTTTGACACTTATACAAACGATGAACTTCTTTCATACATAAAAATCGGAACTGATGACAGAATCTTTGCAATCGCTCAGCTTATCAGAAACGGTATTGACATCGGCATCATTTGCAGTGCAACAAAGATCGACATGTTCTTCCTTGAAAAGTTCAGAAATATTGTTGAATTTGAAAAAGTGCTTGCTGAGAATAAGAACGATATCACAACACTTTACGATGCAAAAAGAATGGGATTTTCTGATAAGTATATTGCTCAAACCTGGGGCATTAAAGAAACCGAAATTTGGGAAAAGAGAAAAGCAAACAATATCATGCCGGTCTATAAAATGATTGATACTTGCGCCAGTGAGTTTGAATCATATATTCCGTATTTCTACTCGACCTATGAAGAAGAAAACGAATCGATCATCACTGACAAAAAGAAAATCATCGTTCTAGGTTCAGGTCCAATCAGAATCGGACAGGGTGTTGAGTTTGACTATTCAACCGTTCATGCAATTATGACAATCAAGCAGTTTGGTATTGAAGCTATCATTATCAACAACAACCCCGAAACAGTTTCAACCGACTACACAACAAGTGATAAACTTTATTTTGAACCGCTCACAACAGAGGATGTTATGAACATCATTGAACTTGAAAAACCGATGGGTGTTGTTACTTCTCTCGGCGGTCAGACGGCAATTAATCTTGCTGAGTCGCTCATGGAGCGCGGAGTTAAAATCATCGGCACAGACTTTGAAGCAATTGAAAGAGCCGAAAATCGTGATGCGTTTGAAAAAATCATGGAGGAACTTGATATTCCTCAGCCGCAGGGCAAGGCAGTCACTAACATTGAGGATGGTGTAAAAGCTGCGGAAGAAATCGGCTATCCCGTTCTTGTTCGTCCGAGTTATGTTCTCGGCGGCAGAGCAATGCAGATTGTTGCCTGCGAGCAGTCACTTCGCACATATCTTAAGAGTGCGGTTGAAATTAATGAGGACCAGCCTGTTTTGGTTGATAAATATATCATCGGTAAAGAACTTGAAGTTGACGCAGTTTGTGACGGAACAGACGTATTTGTTCCCGGAATTATGGAACACGTTGAAAGAACAGGTGTTCATTCGGGTGACTCAATCAGCGTTTATCCGACATTCAGTGTGTCAGACAAGGTTAAGCAGACAATGCTTGATTACACCAAAAAGCTTGGTTTGGGAATCGGTATTATCGGACTTTATAACATTCAGTTCATCGTTGATAAAAATGAAGATGTTTATATCATTGAAGTAAATCCGCGTTCATCAAGAACAGTGCCGTTCCTTTCAAAGGCAACGGGTTATCCGCTTGCTGACATTGCAACACTTGTCATTCTCGGCAAGTCACTTAAGGAGCAAGGTTTCACTCAGATGTATCCGAGGGAAAGAGATAAGTGGTATGTTAAAGTGCCTGCGTTCTCATTCTCAAAAATAACAGGTATTGATGCAACACTTTCACCGGAAATGAAGTCAACAGGTGAAGCAATCGGATATGACAAAAAACTTACCAGAGCACTTCTCAAAGCACTTCAGGCATCGGGCACAAAGGTTGCAAATTATGGTACAGTGTTCGTTACTGTTGCAGATGCCGACAAGGAAGAGGCACTTCCGCTGATTCGCCGTTTCTATGACCTCGGCTTCAACATTGAAGCAACGGCAGGCACGGCAAAATTCCTCAAGTCACACGGAATCAGAACCAGAGTCAAGGCTAAACTTTCAGAGGGCAGTGAAGAAATTCTCTATTCAATTCGTCAAGGCTATGTAACTTATGTTATCAGCACACGTGACGTGAACTCAGCATCGGAGGAAACCGACGGCTATATCATCCGCCGCTGTGCAGTTGAAAACAACGCAACAATGTTTACCTCACTTGACACAGTAAGAGTGTTGCTTGACGTTCTTGAGGAAACAACGATCGGTGTTTCAACGATAGATTCATAACGATTAGAATGTTTATTATGCGGTATGCGTTTTGGTTTGTGCAAATCTCAAACGCATACCCGCATTTGAAATAGTGTGAAAAATTTGCAGAGAGGAGCAATACTGATAGGTTCATAAAGTTTTAATACTTATTTGAGCGGCATCCTGTATTGCATGGCGATTATGATGAAACAAGGTTTATTTAAAGTTACATCAAATGAGAAAATAGCCGATAAAGTCTACAAAATGACCTTGTCGGGTGATACATCTGCTGTTACAGCGGCAGGACAGTTTGTCAACATTCAGCTTGACGGGTTCTTCCTTCGCAGACCCATTTCGGTTTGCGACTGCGAAAACGGTTTGCTGACGATTATATATAAGGTTGTAGGCACGGGAACAGAGCGGATGAGCGGCTTTGCAGTCGGTACTGAACTTGATGTTCTGACAGGTCTTGGCAACGGATATAACGAGGAAGTCAGCGGAGATAAACCTCTGCTTATCGGCGGCGGTGTAGGTGTTCCGCCGATGTACATGCTTGCGAAGGATCTGATTGCGGAAGGTAAAGATGTTACTGTTATTCTCGGCTTTAACACAAAAAGTGAAGTTTTCTATAAAGATGAATTTGAAAAGCTTGGAGCAAAAGTATTTGTCACAACAGCTGACGGCAGTGAGGGCATCAAAGGTTTTGTTACTGATGCATTTGGCAGTGCAGGGGAGTACAGCCACTTTTATACCTGCGGACCGGAGCCGATGCTCAAAGCTGTTTATGCAAATACGCAGACAAGCGGACAATTCAGTTTTGAGGAAAGAATGGGCTGTGGCTTCGGTGCATGTATGGGTTGCTCATGCAAAACAAAATACGGCAACAAAAGAATCTGCAAGGATGGCCCCGTGCTCGTAAAGGAGGAGATAATATGGTGACAAATTCAAACATAAACACAAAAGTTAACCTTTGCGGCATTGAACTTGATAATCCTGTTATTCCTGCATCGGGTACATTCGGCTTTGGTTATGAATTTGCCGAACTTTATGATATAAATCAGCTGGGTACTTTTTCTTTCAAGGGAACAACAAAAGAGCCTCGTTTCGGTAACCCTACACCGAGAATTGCAGAATGTCCGTCAGGCATGATAAACTCAGTAGGACTTCAGAATCCAGGAGTGGAAAAGGTAATCAGCGAAGAATTGCCGAAACTTGCAAAGTGTTTTAATAAGCCTGTTATGGCAAACGTAAGCGGTTTTTCAGTGGATGAATATGTCTATACATGTGAAAAACTTGATAAGATGGAGCAGGTTGGCTGGCTTGAAGTTAATGTAAGCTGTCCGAATGTTCACGGCGGCGGAATGAGTTTCGGTGTCAGTGCAGAGTCTGCGGCAAAAGTCACAGAAGCTGTTAAGAAGGTTACAACAAAGCCTGTCTTTATCAAACTTTCACCGAATGTAACCGACATTGCCGAAATTGCAACTGCATGTGAATCAGCAGGTGCAGATGGCATCAGCATGATCAATACACTTCTCGGAATGAGAATAAATCTCAGAACCAAAAAGCCTGTCATCGCAAACAAAATGGGTGGTTTCTCAGGCCATGCAATTTTGCCTGTTGCACTGAGAATGGTATATCAGGTATATGAAAAAGTAAATATTCCGATAATCGGAATGGGCGGAGTTTCTTCGGCAGAAGATGTGATTGAAATGATGCTTGCAGGTGCATCGGCTGTTCAAGTCGGCGCGGCAAACCTTGTTAATCCCTTTGCTTGCCGTGATATCATCAATGCACTGCCCGAAGTTATGGAAAAATATCAAATAAACAGCTTAGCTGAAATTATAGGAGGAGCACACTGATGGGAAAAGATGTAATTATTGCCTGCGACTTCAATGGCAAAGAGGAATGTATGAGTTTTCTTGACCGTTTCACTGAGGAAAAGCCGTATGTAAAAATCGGTATGGAACTTTTTTACTCGGCAGGTCCTGAAATTGTTCGTGAAATCAAGCAGAGAGGACATAAGATTTTCCTCGATTTAAAACTGCACGACATTCCGAACACAGTTAAAAAATCAATGGCAGTTCTTTCGAATCTTGATGTTGACATGTGCAATCTACATGCGGCAGGAACAAAAGCAATGATGGAAGCCGCACTTGAGGGACTTACCCGTCCGGACGGCACAAGACCGCTTTTGATTGCAGTAACGCAGCTTACTTCAACAAGCGAAGAGAGAATGAAAAGTGACCTTTTAATTGATAAGCCGATTGATGAGGTTGTTATGCATTATGCAAAATGTGCATGTGAAGCAGGACTTGATGGTGTTGTATGTTCCCCACTTGAAGCAACAAAAGTGCATGATACATGCGGAAAAGAGTTCCTGGCAGTGACACCGGGTGTTCGTTTTGCTGATGGAGATATCGGTGATCAGGTCAGAGTCACCACTCCGGCTAAAGCAAAGGAAATCGGCTCAGACTATATTGTTGTAGGCAGACCGATTACGCAGGCCGATGATCCCGTTGCGGCATATAGACGTTGTGTCAAAGAATTTGTAGGTTAAAATATCATTTGTAATAGTACATGCATTAGGAGGAAAAATAAATGGAAACAAAAATTCAAGTTGCAAAAGCACTTCTTTCAATCAAGGCGGTTTTCTTCCGTCCGCAGGAGCCTTTCACATGGGCAAGCGGAATCAAAAGTCCGGTTTATTGCGACAACAGATTGATCCTCACTGCTCCCGAACAGAGAACCCTTGTTGAAACTGCAATTGCAGAAACAGTAAAAAAGGAATACCCGGACTGCGAAGTTCTTATGGGAACTTCAACCGCAGGTATTGCTCATGCTGCAATAGCCGCTCAGATGCTTGGTATGCCTATGGGATATGTTCGTTCGGGCGCTAAGGACCACGGCAGACAGAACCAGATTGAAGGCAAACTTGAAAAAGGACAGAAAGTTGTTGTTGTTGAAGATTTGATTTCAACAGGCGGCAGTGTAATTGAAGTTGTGAATGTTCTTCGTGAAGCAGGTGCTGAAGTTCTCGGAATTGTAAGCATCTTCACCTACGGTATGCAGAAGGGACTTGATCGTCTTGCGGCGGCAAGCGTTAAAAATGTCAGTCTGACAAATTTCGATTGCATTGCAGAAGTTGCAGCAGAACAGGGATATATAAAACCCGAAGATATTCAGAAACTCATTAAATTCAGAAACAATCCGAGTGACGAAAGTTGGATAGGAGAGTGAACATTATGAGAAGTGTTATAGACATTCTTGATCTCACAACCGACGAAATAGATTCACTCATTGCAACAGCCGAAGATATTATTGCAAACGGTGAAAAGTATGCGCACAAATGTGCAGGCAAAAAACTTGCAACGCTTTTCTTTGAGCCGTCAACAAGAACACGTCTTTCTTTTGAAGCGGCTATGTATGAACTCGGCGGTCAGGTGCTCGGATTTTCGGAATCAAGCAGTTCATCGGCGGCAAAAGGCGAAAGCGTTTCTGATACCGTTCAGGTTGTCAGTTGTTATGCTGACATTATTGCAATGCGTCATCCGAAAGAGGGTGCACCAATGGTTGCAAGCATGAAAGCATCTGTTCCCGTTATCAACGCAGGTGACGGCGGACACAATCACCCAACTCAAACACTTGCCGATTTACTTACCATTAAGCGTGAAAAAGGCGGTTTTGACGGCTTGACAGTCGGTTTCTGCGGTGACTTGAAGTTTGGACGTACCGTACATTCACTTTTGAATGCACTTTCAAGATATGACAATGTGAAGTTCGTTTTGATCTCACCGCCGGAACTCACAGTTCCAAGCTATGTTAAAAAGGAGCTACTTGATGCACACAACCTTGATTATTATGAAACTACAGACCTTGAGTCTGCAATGCCCGAACTTGACATACTGTACATGACAAGGGTACAAAAAGAACGCTTTTTCAACGAGCAGGATTATATCCGCTTGAAAGACAGCTATATTCTCACTCCCGAAAAACTTGTTAAAGCAAAAAAAGATATGTGTATTCTTCATCCTCTGCCGAGAGTTAACGAGATTTCGGTTGCGGTTGACGATGATCCGAGAGCATGCTATTTCAAGCAGGTGCTTAACGGAAAATATATGCGTATGGCGCTCATCATGAAACTTTTGGAGGTAGAGTAATGATAGTTAATCCCATTGAAAACGGAATTGTTCTTGACCATATCAAGGCAGGCAGGGGCATGGAACTTTACAAAGTGCTCGGTTTGGGCGATCTTTCATGTTCGGTTGCAATCATAAAAAATGCTTATAGTGCCAAAATGGGCAAAAAGGATATTATAAAGATCGACGATGTTATTGAACTTGATTTTGACATAATCGGTTATATTGATCCCGGTATTACCGTGAACATAATTAAAAACGGTGAGAACCAGAAACTGACAAACATCGAGCCGCCGGAAAGAGTAACTGATGTTATCAAGTGCAAAAATCCGCGCTGTATAACATCTGTTGAGCAAGAACTTCCGCATATTTTCAAGCTGACAGACAGAGAAAACATGATTTATCGTTGTATCTATTGTGAGTCAAAAGCAAAGTAAGAATTTAATGCGGTGCTTGCGCACGCTAATATTGCGGGGAAGATTGTGCCAATTGTAAGATTGAGTCCGCAGAGGGAAAAATAATGAGGAATGAGGAGTTAGGAGTGAGGAACGGTGGTCGCGAATAAAATATCTGCTGTCTTTACTTCTCATCCGCGAAACAAAGTTATATGCAAACTAAAAGCAGAATAATAAATAAAACAATCCTCCAATAAGACTACAAGTAAAGACAGCCGACAAAGCCCCGGC
>JAMPDR010000062.1 GCA_023665555.1 Ruminococcus sp. | reverse complement strand
ATAACCATAGAGATTCAAAACAGCAGGGGCTTTGTCGGCTGTCTTTACTTGTAGTCTTATTGGAAGGTTGTTGTTATTTGTCATTTATTTGAAAATAGTGCAAACGGTAAGGTTCAGGTCGACCACATGGGGTCGACCCTACGAGTTGCATTAATCTTCTTCTGCAGACTAAACCTTACGCTAGGCACAATATCCCCCGCAATTACGCATTAAGCATTACGAATTACGCATTAAATTCGTTGCTCAACTTATACTCAACCGTTGCAGTGAACAGGTCGCCGTTGATGTCAAGTTTCAGCTTGCCGCCTTGCAGTGTGCAGAAGTTTTCGGCAATTGAAAGTCCGAGTCCGTTACCGTCAGAGGAACGAGATGAATCACCTCTTACAAATCTCGACATAAGTTCACTTGCGGGAATGTTCAGCTGATTTTCCGAAACATTGCGAAGGCTTATTACACCATTGTCATTCTGCTTGTAAATTCTCAGATATACACGAGTACCCGGCATTGCATATTTTTTGACATTGTTCATCAGATTGTCAAATACTCTATAACACAATTTACTGTCTGCAAGAATTGAAATGTTTTCATCGTCCGCTTGTTCAATAAGAGTCAGACCCCGTTCTTCAAATTCATCAATATATTCGCCGATTATCTGACTTGTCAGTTCATTAAGGCTTACTTTGATAAGTTCAACATTCACTGCACCCGATGATGCTTTTGATGCCTCAACAAGATCCTCTATAAGCCTTTTCAGCTTTGCACTCTTTTCGCCGAGTACCGCAATATATTCCTTTGCATTTTCATCTTCAAAATTGCAGCGCGACAAAAGGTCAACATAAGTAATTATTGAAGTCAGCGGAGTTTTGAGATCATGTGAAACATTAGTAATAAGTTCAGTCTTCATGCGCTGTTCCTTAGTCGCATTGTCAACCGCAATTCTAAGTCCATCTTTGAGTGCCGTCACATCGTTTGCATATGCCTTTACTGAATGCGGCATTGACGAGGTGTCGATTTTAACATCATAGTTTCCATATCCGACCTGATTGAGTGCATAGAAAATCTTACGCAGTGAATATGCATATTTGAGTGCGTAAAAAATGGCAATAATATCATAAATCACAATCGGAATCAGGAAGAGAATACCTATAAATATCTCTTCAAAAATGAAGCACCACAAAATAAGAATTGCGAAAACAACATTCGGCAACAGCATGAACAAAACAAATTTACGCAAAACATCATTGAAAATGTCCCTGTAAACCGCAGGTCTTGCCTTTCGATTTTGTCTGTGTTTTTTGACTGACTTCTTTATTGCACCGAACAGTCTGACTATCATCAAATTTTTCATCAGTGAATAGTTTTTCACGTGACGTGCAATAAACAGAATCCAATCAATAAGTAATGCCGCAATCAGCATTGTGCAAACACAGCTTAATCTTTTTGCATATGTGAACGAAAGACCATTCATTGACCAAGTGTCAACAATCAGGGCAATCAAAAACACAAGTCCTGCAATCAAGCCAAAATTGATTATGGTTCTCAAAAGCGAATATATTCTGTCAGTATAAAGCATGTGAATCTCATCATCGCCGTGATGTCTGCCGCTCTTAACAACCAGAATAACTATGCAAACAAGCAGACCGAGAGCCGCAATCACAACAGAGCGAAGAACCGCTGACGCATGAGCATAAATATCCATATATGTTTCTTCCATGTTACTGAAAACATCCAAGCCGGAAAGGCCGCTGTCGAAGCAGACGTAAACAGTATATGCAGGAACAAAAGCCATAACGGTCTGTTCACTCGATAAGTATAAACCGCTTCTGTAAAGCCATGAATTATCTCGTTCAGAAATCTCTTTAAATTTCTCGCCCTTTTGAATTATACCGTCTGAATTGTTTTCAACAAAACTCCACGGATATGAAAGGAAAATTTTCTGAAGATCCTTTGCGCTCGCATTCGATTTAACAGAATCAAGATCCGATACTACTTTACCCGTTGCATTGTTCACAAAAGCAAAGTGAATATTTTTATATTTTTCGAGTTCGCTGTCTATATACTTCGCATTTTCTTGAAACTCTTCGAGTGTTTGATTGTAGACATTGATATATTCAACAGAATAGTCTTCTACATTTCCGTTTTTATAACTTTGCACAGCTTCTTTATAAATCGCATCGCTGTTTACGTCAACGGCATAATATCCGTCAATATCCGTTCCGCGGTAGTCAACGTTACAAATCAAAACAACCGCATCAACAGCACCTGCCGCTTTAACAATACTTTCGGGAACACCTGTACTCTTGATTATCTCTTTACGATAGCGATGAGTTGTCGATGTTGTATCATCCGAATTATTTTGGCTTTCTGAAGGTTTGGACGCCTCAGATTCTCTCGATTCAGTGAACTCATCTTCATCAAACTCTTCCGTGAATTCATAATCGTTTTCAATGCCGAAATAAGTTGTTGCGGCTTCGTCATCGTCATAGGCATATTCATCATAATCGTTATAGTAATTACCATTATAATAGTATGCCTGCTCATCAAAGGAATACGTACCTTTTATAACGTGAGCCGTGTCATGGTCGGCAATCCTTTTAAGTGTAACATAGCCATCATCAACATAACTTAGCACAGAATAATATCTTGCATCATTACAATCATCAACAATTGTGCGAACCATATCCGCCTCACGGTATTTTGCACTTCTGCGAACCTGTTCTTCAATGATTTTGTTGATGTTTTTATAGTCAGCTTCTGTACCATTGCCGTAAACAACTGCTTTTTCAAGAGAAAGATTCATGAAATTGATGTATTCATCACAAAACATTTCACTTGTTTCAAGCTGAAAATCCTTGCCCTGACTTAAGAGATTACTATAATAGCTGTCCATACTCTGATTTGATTCCGCCGTTTGAACAAGACTCCAAAACTTCACCGTTCCCAAAGCAGTGAACATCATTGCAAGCAGGAACGCAATTATTTTCGGAATCATTGAGCGATTAAATTTTTTCGATCTTGTATCCAATTCCCCACACCACCTTAATATACATAGGATTTTTAGTATCAATTTCAATTTTCTCTCTGATACGTCTGATATGTACCGTTACAGTTTTATCAGACGACATTGCATCCTCGTTCCAAACCTTTTCATAAATTTGTGCCGACGAAAGCGTTCTGCCGAGATTAAGCATAAGATACTCAACAATTTTATATTCCGTTGCGGTAAGTCTGATTTCTTCGCCATCAACCGTAACCTTTCTTGACTGAGTGTCAACGGAAAGTCCGCCTGTTGTTATGACACTGTCCCTGACGTTAAGACTTCCAAGTGAAATATAGCGTCTGATTTGAGATTTGACTCTTGCCATAACTTCAAGAGGATTGAACGGCTTTGTTACATAATCATCTGCGCCGAAACCAAGACCTGCAATTTTATCCATATCCTCGCCTTTAGCGGAAAGGAAAATGATTGGCACATTACTGTTTTCTCTGATTTTCACGGTTGCAAGAATACCATCCATAACAGGCATCATGATATCCATAATAATACAATGAAAATCCAGTTTTGCAACCTGTTCAACGGCTTCTTCTCCGTTGTAAGCGCAGACAACGTTATAACCCTCAGCTTTCAAATAAATCTTAAGCGAGTCAACAATTGCTTTATCGTCGTCACACACGAGAACATTTTTCATTGAGATACCTCCAAAGATACTTTTTTAATTGACATCTATATATTAAAGTGTAAAAATTACGATTAACGCTCATAATTATAACAAATTTATTACAATTTGAAAAGATTAGCGTAATAATTAATGATAAACCGCCGTTATGCAGAAGTTACAGTCGCATTTTTAATTAGGAGTGAGGAGTTGCGGTCGCGAATAAATCAGTAATCGATTTTAAATCATTAGTCCGCGAAAATAAACTATATATGACAGTTGGTAATGTATGATGTATAATAATAAACTATAAGTAAACTGCTATTTATTTTTGCGGCTGAAAAACTAACAGTTTGCACTATCTTCCACGCGACATTCGTTCCTCACTCCTAATTCCTCATTATCTACGTTCTTGCTTAAAATGCCATAATATGCTATACTGTTTTCATTAGTTGAAAATAAAGGAGATTTAAAGCTATGGTATCTTCAAAAAATAAAAAAGCGTCGGCACCATTTATTATCACTGTGATTCTATTCAGTCTTTGCATTATTTGCATTGCTGTTTTTTCTGTTCTCAGCTTGCAAAACCCTGTCACGCCTGCAATTGCAGATCAAGTCACAACAACTGCTGAACCTGCTGTTCCCGTTAAGGTGAGCGAAGCCACGATCGGCTCATCAGGTGATGTTTTGATTCATGTGCCGATTTTCAATGCAGCCTATTCATCAAGCACAAAGACCTATGACTTTTCAAATATATTTACCTATTCAAGCGCGCAGATAAAGGACTGCGATTATTTCGTTGCCAACCTTGAAACCACTCTCGGCGGAACTGAAAACGGAAGAAAATACACAGGCTATCCGATGTTCAATTCTCCCGACAGTATCACCGATGCGCTTAAAGATGCAGGTGTTGACTGCCTTTTGACCGCAAACAACCATTGTTATGACACAAGTTCCTCAGGTGTGATACGCACCCAGCAAATTGTTAAGGCCGCAGGCTTTGACTATACGGGAACAAGAATGAACGAAACTGACAAACAATATCTTGTTAAAGAGGTCAACGGAATAAACTTCGGAATGGTCTGCTATACATACGAAACCGAAACTAAGCAGGAAAACAGAAAGGCTCTCAACGGAATCCTCGTCAGCGAGGAAACAGCTGATCTTATAAACTCGTTTGACTACACAAAAATCGATGAGTTCTATTCCGAAATGCGCTCACAAATACAGAAGATGAAGAACGACGGTGCAGAAGTTCTTGTTGCATATCTTCATTGGGGCAACGAATATCAGCTTCAGGCAGACAGCCACCAAAAAGAGATTGCTCAAAAGCTTTGCGACATGGGTATTGATGTTATAGTCGGCGGACATCCGCATGTTGTTCAGCCTGTTGATCTTATCACTTCAACCGACGGCACACACAAAATGGTTTGCGTTTATTCAATGGGCAACATGGTATCTAACCAAAGGCGCAACCTTATGGGTCTGAAAACAGGTCACACCGAGGATGGCATGATTTTCAAAATGACCTTCTCAAAATACAGCGACGGAACAGTTGTTTTTGAAAAGATTAAGGTCATACCAACTTGGGTTCATTTATATACATCAAACGGAAAAAGCGTATACAGCATTGTTCCGCTTGGAAAGAGCATGGATTCCAAAGCTGAAAAGTACGGACTCACAAAATCATCAAACGGACTTTCTCTTGCAAACGAATCGTACAAAAGAACAATGGCGCTTGTTTCCGATGGTGTAAAAAAGAGCAACAATTATCTTAAATCAGTTCCGAAACCGGGTGAAGAACCCGTAACAGCATCGAGTGAAACGGCATCCGATGCGAATTGATGATAGAAAAATATCAGCACTCTGTGCTTGACAAAATGCTGATATGTGATATATAATATTAATACACAAAGGGTACTGTCGCCAGACAGTTTCTCCCTTAGAATTTTGGCATTAATAAACACCGCAATTTTGGAAGAGAGGCGGTGTTTATTAATTTTTATGGATTAGTTCCGACTTTTTTATTGCCGTTACATATCTTTAAAAATTAAGTAACAAAGCGTGATAAGCTGCAAAAGCAACGCTGTGAACGTAAAAAGCAATTCCCATGTAACCATGCTTATCACCTCCCTTATTCGGGAGAAACCGCCTGTCTATATGTACAGTACCCTGCGGCAGTCACAAATATGACTGCATTTGTATTGTACTCTGGTTGTCACTTTTTGTCAAATAATATTCTTGCACGGGAGTGACCACTGCGAGGAGTTATTTTCCATGTGTTTCCCCGCCGCAGGCGGGGAACACAGATTAAACTCTGCATTTTGGACATTCCTTCTTGCACAATCAAGTAATTAGTGATAGAATGTCAAATATAATATTCACGGAGGAATACGTTATGAAAATACAGGACAGATTTTTGAAATATGTTTCATTTCCCACAATGTCCGACTCATCAAGCAAAACCATTCCAAGCACTGAAAAACAGCTTGCGCTTGCTGAATATCTTGCATCTGAACTTAAGGGCATGGGAATTGACAACGCACATGTTGACGAAAAAGGCTATGTTTATGCTTTTGTGAAAGGTAATGTTCCTTGCGAACAGACACTCGGTCTTATTGCTCACATGGATACCTCACCCGAAGCAGCTGACTCACCGATCAAACCAAAAATCATTAAGTTTAACGGAGAAAAAATACTGCTCAACGAAGAGAAGAATATCTATCTATCACCGGATGATTATCCTAACATGATGAAATATGTCGGTCAGGAACTTATCGTCACCGACGGCACAACTCTTCTCGGCGCGGATAACAAAGCCGGTATGTCTGAAATCATCAGCGCAGTTGAATATGTCCTTGAACATGATTTGCCCCACGGCAACATCTCGCTTTGTTTCACACCGGATGAAGAAATCGGCAGAGGTTCAGACCATTTCGATATTGAAAAATTCAACGCAGATTATGCTTATACCGTTGACGGCAGCACACTCGGAACTGTTGAATATGAAAACTTCAACGGAGCGAGAGTTATTGTCACAATCAACGGAGTCGGAATTCATCCGGGCTGTGCAAAAGGCAAAATGATCAATGCATGCTCTGTTGCAGCTGAATTTGATATGTCGATTCCGAAAGATGAGCGTCCGGAAACCACGGAAAATTACGAGGGTTTCTATCACCTGCTTTCAATGAGCGGAAACATCGAAAATGCAAGCATGAAATATATCATCAGAGAGCATGACTGTTCAAAGTTTGAACAGAAAAAAGAGTTTCTCAAGAACCTTGCTGAAGAGTTCAACAAAAAATATACCGCATCAACAGTTACAGTCGAAATCACTGACGGCTACCGAAACATGGGCGATATTATTTCAAAACACATGTATATTATTGAAAGAGCCAAAGACGCAATCGCAAGAAACGGTTTTGAACCGCGAATCGACCCGATCCGTGGCAGCACTGACGGCGTTAATCTTTCTTTTAAGGGACTGCCTTGCCCTAATCTTTGCACAGGCGCGGAAAACTACCATTCCAGATTTGAATATGTCAGCATCCAGGCGATGGAAACTGTCACAAGAATTATAACCTCACTAATAACAGATATGGTGTATACAGATAAATATTAAAGAATGTGCAGATACAGTCAGCATCTGTATCTGCATTTACATTATTTTCACAAAAAAACAGCCGTCATGTTAACATGACGGCTTGCTTGGTTAATTAATTATTCACCAAGAAGGTTGATGCCAAATACCTTGTGAAGGATGAAAACTACCAAGTCATAAACTTTAGCGAGGAGTTCCTGCATGTCGTACACCTACTTTCAAAATGTTTTTTTCCAACGCATACAGTGCGCTTAGATTAGTTAATATTGTATAGATGATTTGTGAACAGCCTGTTACAAAAAAACGAATTGTTTGTAAATTATTAACAAAAATTAAATATTTTTATCAAAAACACTATCATGCTAAGAATCATAAATTAACAGCACCGTAACCTCACTTTCTTCACGCTTATAATTAGCAGTATCAAAGTCTGAAATAAGCTGAAATAGACAAAATTGTAGGTTGACTTTATGACATGAAATAAGGTACAATATAGATTAGGCTATTAGTCGCGTCTTAATTAATTGTCCCATTTTAAGATGCAAATTATTTTCGGAGGTGAGTCTGCTTGGATAGCGGTGATAGTAAACCTAAAGGGCCAAATTTAATATACACCGATGCCAAGTTCGCTCACAATGCGATTTGCTGACATCGGTGAAGAAAGTCGGTGTTAAAAATGGGAGAAACAGATTTTGAAAGACTCTACTCTCTTCTGTTCTCCAATCAGCTGAAAGAGCTGAAAGAAGAACTTACGGATATGGCATACCCCGACATTGCTGAATTCATCATGCATATTGATGAGGAAAAGATGGCTGTCAAAGTATTCCGTATTCTGCCAAAGGATATTTTTGCAGATGTTTTCGCTTATCTCGATTCAGATGTACAAACACTTATCGTTCAATATATTACGGACCGCGAAATCGAACGATTGATGGACGACTTGTTTGTTGACGATGCGGTTGACTTCCTTGAAGAAGTTCCTGCAAATGTTGTAAGAAGGGTGCTTGCAAACACGGACAAAGAAACAAGAGAAATCATCAACAGATTCTTAAAATATCCCGAAAACTCGGCGGGAAGTGTTATGACAATTGAAATGGTTGAATTGCATGACACACTCACTGTCGGAGAAGCAATTAAAAACATAAGACGGACAGGCGTTGATAAAGAAACGATCTACACCTGCTATGTTATTGACAGAAGCCGACACCTTGTCGGCACAATACCGCTCAGACGTCTTATTCTCAACGATGAGGATACACCTTTGACAGAAATCATGTCTGACGATGAGCAACTCATTTCAGTGGCAACTCTTGACGACCAGGAAGAAGTTGCCGCAATTGCAAAAAAATATGACTTGCTTAGCGTTCCCGTTGTAGACAAGGAAAACAGGCTTGTCGGCATCATCACGATTGATGATATCGTTGACATCATTGACGACGAGGCAACGGAAGACTTTGAAAAAATGGCTCTTCTCCGCCCGTCTGAAGATGAATATCTGAAAACCAACGTTTTTGTGCTTGCAAAAAACAGAATTATCTGGCTGTTGGTGCTCATGGTTTCCGCAACATTCACAGGCCAGATCATTGAAGGCTTCGAAGCAAAACTTGCAACCATTGCAGGACTGACGGCCTGCATCCCCATGCTGATGGACACAGGCGGAAACTCAGGCAATCAGGTTTCAACGCTTATCATCCGCGGACTTGCACTCGGTGAAATCAAAATCAAGGACTATTTCCGAGTACTTTGGAAAGAAATACGTGTTTCACTGATGTGCGGCATTGTGCTTGCGCTTGCAAACTGGGGCAGAATGTTGATTATCAGAGCTGTCACAGGGTCAGAAACTTCAAACAGTGTTATCCTGGTTGTTTGCCTTGCAATTTTGTGTGCTGTTATAACAGCAAAAATGATAGGTTGCACATTGCCGATTATTGCAAAGCTGATGCATCTCGACCCCGCACTCATGGCAGGACCGATGATTACCACACTGGTTGATGCAATTTCGCTTCTTATCTATTTTGCGCTTGCAAATGCACTTATACCAGCGTAAAGAAACGGTCTGTTACATTCAGTATGTTTTTGCATCCGAATATGGCAGGCCTTAAGACATAGATTCTTAATATTAAAAAAACTAAAGTCGGAAAAAAAAATTCAGGAGGAATGTTCTGTTGTTTAAAAAATTAATTTCCTTTACCAAAGGATACAGAATTCTGACAATTCTGACTCCTATCATCGTTTTCGGTGACGTACTCATTCAGCTTCAATTGCCGAAACTTATGGGTAACATCGTTGACATGATTTACAGCATCAATTCAGGTTCAGGCGAATTTTCCGAGAGCGCACTCCACTGGAAACTCGCCGAAATGCTCGGCTTATGCTTTGTGACTGTTCTTGTCGGCTACGTTGCTGCCAGATTCAGCGCAATTGCCAGCATGGGTTTCAGCGCCAACATGAGAAGCGCACTTTATAACAAGGTGCAGGATCTGTCATTTGAAAACATCGATCAAATCAAGATCTCATCACTCATCACAAGAATGACAAGTGACGTGTCAATGGTTCAGTCAATGTTCAGCAGTGCAATCACAAGTTTTGTTAAAGGTCCGTACCTTTTGGTTATCGCTCTGATTTACGCAGTGCAGACTAGTAAGGAACTTTCCAAGATTTTCTATTTCGCTGTTCCGGGAATCATCATTGCCTTTGCACTCATGGGTGTAATCGTTGTTCCCATGTTCAAGAAAATGCTTGAAAAGACCGATAAATTCAACGAAACAATCAGAGGCAATGTCAACGGAATCCGTGTTGTTAAGACTTTTGTTCGTGAGGACTATGAAAAGAAAAAGTTCGAAACAATCAACATGGATCTTGCCAAAGCAAACATCAAAGCGCAAAAACTGATTCTGTTTGTTTCACCGATTCTTATGTTCATCATCTACGGCTGCATGATCGTTACTCTCTATCGCGGAAGTAATCTTATCATCTTCCCTATCGAGGGCAGTGAACTTACAACAGGTCAGCTTACAACATTTGTAAGCTATATCACTGAGGTCATATCTTCAATCATGACAATTCTGCTCGTGTTCATCAGTATCATTATGGCAGGTGCATCACTCAAGCGTATCGGCGAAATTTTCAAGGCTGAACCGACTGTAAGCGATGCTGACGGCGATCCGACACTCACTGTTGCAGACGGCAGTGTTGAATTCAAAGATGTTACATTTAAATATGAACAGGCAGCAGAAAACATTCTTGAAAACGTTAACCTTAAAATAGAAAGCGGCGAAACTGTAGGCATCATCGGTGCAACAGGCAGTGCGAAATCAACGCTTGTTCAGCTTATCCCCCGCCTTTATGAAGCAAACGAGGGCGAAGTGCTTGTCGGCGGAAGAAACGTTAAAGACTATCGCTTCGAGAACCTGAGAAACGACGTTTCGGTTGTTCTTCAGCAAAACATACTTTTCTCCGGCACAATCAAAGATAATATTCGTTGGGGCAAAATGGATGCAACAGATGAAGAAGTTGAACATGCGGCAAAAATGGCACAGGCTCATGAATTTATCATGGAAAAAGAGAACGGGTACGACACCGATCTCGGCAGCGGAGGAAACACCGTTTCCGGCGGTCAAAGACAGCGTCTTTGCATTGCAAGAGCGTTGCTAAAAAAGCCGAAAGTTCTCATTTTCGATGATTCCACCAGCGCTGTTGACACAACAACCGACAGCAAGATCAAAGCGGCTTTGCGCTCTGATGAATTTGACGGAATCACCAAAATAATCATCGCTCAGAGAATCACATCAATCATGGATGCGGACAGAATTATTGTTATCGATGACGGCAAAATTTCAGGCATCGGCACTCATGACGAACTTACTCAAAGCAATGAGATATACAAAGAAATCTTTATTTCACAGCAGGAAGGAGTGTTGGCACAATGAGTAAAGAAAATACTCCTTTGACAGAAAAAGAAGAAGTTACAACCGTTGCAGAAGATGTAAAATCAGAAGAAACAATGGCTGAAACAATCGACACTGCCGAAGCCGCAGAAGAAAAGACAGACGGCAAGAAGAACAACAAGAAGCCGAGTTTTAAACAGCGTCTGCTCAAAGCTATTGCTTCGGAAGAAAAGAAAACTAAAAAAGCCGAATCGGAAATGACCGAGGAAGAGAAAAAAGCGGCAGAAGAAAAGAAGAAGAAAGCGGCTAAAAACAAGCCGAAAAACGCAAAATCATCAGCGAAACGACTCATCGGATATATCACTAAGCAAAAAGCATGGCTGTTTGTTGTTGCGGTTTTGGTTATTTTATCAACCATAGTCAGTGTTTGTTCATCGCTTATCATGCAACCGGTTTACACAGCAATTGAGGGGGTTCTCATTCACCATGCAGACCCAAATGCGGCATTTTCCAAGATAGTAAAATATCTTGTTGTAATGTCGATTGCCTATATTATCTCAGCATTGATGAGTTTTCTTTACACAAGAATCATGCTTACCGTTTCGGTTAAGGTTCTCACCAATATGCGCCGAGAGTTGTTCAACCACATGCAGGGACTGCCATTGAGTTTCTTTGATAAACGCAAAACAGGCGAAATCATGAGTCACTTCACAAGTGATATCGGACGAGTCAGTGACCTTGTTCAAAACACTTTCACTGACCTTATCTCTTCAAGCATACAGGCTATTCTCACAATCACCATTATGATTATCTATAGCTGGCAGATAACACTCTCTATCACAGTTGCAATTTTCTTCATGCTGCTCGCTGTTGTACTTGTCACCAAAAAGTGTGAGCCGTATTTCAAAAATCAGCAGAAAACAATGGCCGACTGCAACGGATACATCGAAGAATATATCAGAGGTATCAAAGTAGTTAAAATCTTCAGCTATGAAGAAAAATCAAAAAAAGAGTTTGCCGAAATCAATGAGGCATACAGAAAGAACGGTGTTACTGCGAACATCATTGGCGGACTTTTAAGTCCCATCATGTCAATGATTACCAGACTTAACTATGCTGTTGCAGTTTCAGTCGGTGCATCAATGGCAATTAAGGGCAAAATGCAGATTCCGCAGCTTGTAACCTATCTCCAGTATGTCGGCAGCTACGGTACACCCGTTGCAGCAATCGCATCAAGCTACAGCACACTTATCTCAGCGCTTGCAGGCGCAGAAAGAATTTTTGAAGTTCTTGACACTCCGACTGAAACAGACGAGGGTAAAATCACACTTGCAAAAACAATCAAAAACATGTACGGTATTGATGAAGAGGACGAAAGCGGTACCCTTTCATGGAAGATTCCGCAAGAAGACGGCTCATCACAATATGTTCCCGTTAACTGCGACATTGATATTGATAATGTTACATTCTCATATGTTGAGGATAAACAGGTGCTTAAGCACATCACAACTCACGCAAACAGCGGCGAAAAACTTGCTTTCGTTGGTTCAACAGGTGCAGGTAAAACAACAATCACCAATCTTATCAACCGTTTCTATGAGGTTGAGGACGGATGCATAAAAATTGACGGCATTGACATCAGAGATATCAAAAAGGACGATTTGAGAAGCACAATGGCATTCGTTCTTCAGGATTCCAAACTATTCGTCGGCACAATTGCTGACAATATCAGATACGGTAAACTTGACGCAACAGACGAAGAAATCGTGGCCGCTGCAAAGCTGGCAAATGCCGATTCGTTCATTGATAAGCTTCCCGATAAATATGAAACTGAAATCCGTGCAGACGGTGTCAACATCAGTGTCGGACAGGCTCAGCTTATCAACATCGCAAGAGCCGCAATCTCAGGCAGACCGCTCCTCGTTCTTGACGAAGCAACAAGTTCTGTTGACACAAGAACAGAACGACTGATTGAAATCGGCATGGATCAGCTGATGGATAACAAGACCGTTCTTGTTATCGCCCACCGCCTTTCAACCGTCAGAAACTCCCAGGAAATTGTTGTTCTTGAGGACGGTGAAATAATCGAGCACGGCACGCACAATGCTCTGATAGACCTCGCAGGCAAATACTATCAGCTTTACACAGGCATTTTTGAAATGAAGTAAAGCAAAAAATAACAATCCGTCATCATGTTCAAGGTCGAACATGATGACGGACTTTTTTTATGATAAATGATGCGTTTTAATTTTGTTGATATTATAAGATTTACTCCGCAGAATTAAATTGTTCTAGTTTTAAGCTTGTCCTCATGCCGGACGGGCAGTTACTTTTTCTGCGTTCAGAAAAAGTAACCAAAAAGAAACTCTGACATACGCAAAAAAACGGCAAAATTCAGGTCAATCCTACGAAAATTATAAATTTAAAAAATCCAACCGTCTGTTATCTTTTACTTCGCGGATGAGAAATTTATAATTTAACGCTGTTTTCTCCGCGACCGAACCTCTTCACTATTACTTATTACCTATTACTTTTGCACAACAGCTACTCCTCATTCCTAATCATCACAGCGCTCGTGGCCTGTTGCTCACTTTTTCCTTGCAAACAGTGCAGGCAATATCAGCGGCTTCTTCTCGCCTATGTCAGTCATTTGCTTAAGCAGAATCTGTTTAAGTTCTGCCCTAACCTGTTTGTATGCCTTATCCTTGACGAGATTGACTTTTTCGTTAGGATCTTTTTCAAGATCATATAAGTAATCCTCGAAATAAACAGGTGCACTATGGGTCGAAACTCCCTCTGCTGCCGCACTTCTTACCGAATACTTATACTTCTTTGTGCGAATGGCTCTTCCGCATTGACTTTCGCTGATTTGTATAAAAACATGTTCTCTTCCATCACTGCTGCCGATTTGCTTTTTTAAATCGACCCCCTCATAACTATCAGGAATGTCAATATCTGCAATTGAAAGCAGTGTTGTCGGCATATCAATAAGGCTTGTCAAACGTTCATCCTTGATTCCGCCCTTGAAATCACCGCCCGAAATTATAAGCGGTGTATGTGTTGAACTTTCGTGGCAGCTGCGCTTATATTCTGTGTTGCGTGTTTTGAAGTGACTGCCATGGTCAGAGGTGTAAATAATGACCGTGTCCTCATAAATGCCTAGTTCTTTCAGCTTTTCAACCAGTCTGCCAACGTTATAATCAAGGCGGTTGATAGCACTGAGATAATCGGGATATTGCTCTTTATAGTCACCTTTAAGGAACGACAAATCGTCGGGAATCGGATAATCGCGGTAATTTTCAACGGTTTCTCTGAAGCCCTCATAACATTTATGGTCGTTCTGATGATGGGGTTCAAGCTGAGAAATGAACATAAAAAACGGCTTTTCTTCGTTTCGATTCTCTAAAAATTCAAGTGCATAATCGTTTATGCAGTCTGCTCTGTAACCTTTGAAATCAAGCTGATTACCATCGCCGTCAAAGATATATCCATCATATCCATGCGAGGTGAATTCAAGGATATCAGCGGCTCTCCAATATGAATATCCGCCCTGTCGCTCTTTTGGAACCGCAGTTTTCTCGCAGTGAACACCTTTATTCGGATAACGATCAGACGCAAGATGCCACTTTCCGATATATGCGGTTTCATAGCCAGCTTCATTAAAATATTCCGCAAGCGGCTTTGTATCCTCAGGCAAGGCAACTCCGTTCCAATAACATCCGCATTGCGTTGCATAAACACCCGTTTGCAAACACGCTCTTGCCGGACCACAAACAGGCTGACAGGTAAAATTGTTTTCATATTTGATACCCTCATCAGCCAGTTTCATAAGATTTGGGGTAAGTTCGTCGTTCACGGTGTCCCAACGCTGCTGGTCGCTGAAATAAAATATAATATTTTTTCTTTTATCCATATGTATCTCCTAAAGCTAAATTTACACTTACTTAGAATATTTTAACTTATTCAATGAATTTATGCAATAGCAAACAGTCTGATTTTTATAAAATTAGATTGTGCAGACTTTCGACAAAGACTCGTTAATCTGGCACAACGACAAAAAAATGCGCAAGCCAACCGCTCACGCACTTTTTAATTAATTATTCGCCTTTCATTTCAAGAAGCTTAACTGTTCCGTTATATGATGCCTCAGAAACTCTGATTGAATCTGCAATTGCTGCTTCAATATCGTCATCCTCAACACCAAGCGCACGGCAATAAGCATCGTTGATGAAAAGATCAACGTCCATGATATCGGCAACTTTAAACGGAGGAAGACCTGCTTCTATTCCTTTTTCTTTATAGAGCTTTATCATTTTGATAACGCCCATTTTCATCATCCATGGCGGAACACCGATAATCTTTCTATCTCTGCCCATTCCTCTTGCTTCATAAACGATTGCAAGGAACTTATCCCATTTGTAGTTATACATGCTGATAGGAATAGCCTCAAAGCCGCTCTTTTGTCTTTCAGCTGCACCGGCGATTGCTTGGCCAACCTGTCTGCATGTGAGCATTGCTGTGCCTCCCTTTGGATACATTGTGAACGGCAATTTATCCATGAAAGCGATCTGCTCAATGAGAATTGTCCAAACCGGCTTACGTCCAGGCTGAGTACCAAAGATATACGGAAGTTCAAGAACTGCAACTGAGAAGTTGTCATCAGCAAAAGATTCACAAACTTCTTCCTGCATAAGTCTTGATTTTATGTACTTGCTCTTCTCGTCCATTCTCATCTCAGGTCTTGTCTTTGCCATGTATGAGAAGTAAGAACCGAGAACAACTGCTCTTTTGACACCTACTTTTTTGCAAAGCGGGAAGATTCTTTCGAGCGGAGCAATGTTATACTTTTTGTAATACTCCAAAACAGGAGCAGGGAATTCAACTCTTTCATCAACACCGGCCGCAAAAATAAAAACATCCTGACCCTTAAGAAGTTCTTCGATTTCCTCATCTGTCTTTTTGTTGATGTCGCCGAAAATGATTTCCATTTCTTCCGGAATCGGAGCACCTTCCGGAAGAGGAGGAAGAGCAACAGATGTTACCTTGTGACCTTTTTTAATCAAACAAGTTGCAGCTTCACAACCGAGAAGTCCGGTTCCGCCAATCATAAATACGTTCATTCAATCCA
>JAMPDR010000061.1 GCA_023665555.1 Ruminococcus sp. | reverse complement strand
CCTGTGACCCTCTGCTTGTAAGGCAGATGCTCTCCCAGCTGAGCTATGCTCCCACTTTTCTGCCGCTCACTGTTTTCGCAGCGACTTTGCATAGTATATACTATCAAAATGGTTTTGTCAAGATGTTTTTTGAAAAAAATTAGCATTTTTTCAAGATTTTTTTACTGCTCATTTTGAGAATTCAATAGTTCTGCCTCTTTCTCAATCATTTCAACCAGCTTGCTTGGAAGTATGTCAAATGCGTTTGCGATTTTCCAGAGTGTTTCAAAGTTAGCCTTTTTGTCGGAACTTTCAATCATTGCAACATGGCTTCGTGCAAGTCCTGCCAGACCGCTCAAAACCTCTTGTGACATATTTTTGCTTTTTCTCAGTCTCTTAATTACTGCACCGACAGCATATTTGTTAAATTCAATCACAAGTTCCACACTCCTTTGCTTAAGTGTAAACAAAGGATGTTTTGATTCTGTCTGTCATCGTAGACATAGCGTCAAATGTATGGTGCTATGATAAATAAAATCGGCTCTGTAATTGAGCAGATAATAATTTAAACTGAAAAGCGACAGAAAGGAAATGAATTATGGACATTAAAACAGCAATTGCAAATGATGGCAAAAACATCAACATAAAAACAGGGGACTTCGGCACTTTTGCACGATATCCTCTGAAAACACATGTAATTATGAGCGGTGAAAAGATAAGCGATATAATAGAAAAATATGTTGCAGATAAGCCGATTGACGGTGATTATATTTTTATCAGTGAAAAAGTTATTGCCATTTGCCAGGGGCGGGCTTTTGATATTGATGAAATAAAGGTCAGACCTCTTGCGAAAATACTCTGCAAATTTGTTTATAAATCACCTTATGGTATCGGACTTGGTTCGCCGTGGACAATGGAACTTGCACTGCGTGATGTCGGAACGGCAAGAATTTTGCTTGCGGCAATCTGCTCAGCGGTCACAAAGCCGTTTGGGGTGAGGGGAGTATTTTATAAAATTGCAGGCACAGGTGCAAGAGCGATTGACGGACCGTGCGACTGCACAATACCGCCGTATAATCACTATGCAAAAATGGCGCCTAAAGATCCTGACAAAGTTGCATTTGAAATTTACAAGCAAACAGGTTGCAAAACAGTTGTGATTGACGCAAACGATATCGGTGTTGAGGTTCTCGGCAGAAGTCACGATGATATTGACATCAATTTCTGTAAGCAGGTGTTTGCGGATAATCCCCTTGGTCAGTCTTCTCAGTCTACACCGATTGCAATCGTGAGAAAGGTTTGAGTGTGCATTTCTTTAAAGAAATAAATTTACAAATTAGTTAAAATTTGTTATTGAATGAAAGCTGTTTATATGTTATCGTTTGGAATATGGATACTTATATTCTGAAAGGAGAATCATTATGACAGCAATTATTCATCAGATTATCTACAAAATCGTTTCTATTATCATGGCAATATCTGTACTTTTCGGCGGATCAGGCGGCTGCATCAAAGCGGACAATTCAAATTGGAATACAAACTATAAATATGTTTTTGTTCACGGACTTTCAGGTTGGGGCAGCTATGACTCTGTTAACAAGATAATGCCGTATTGGGGTATGTTCGGCGGAGATCTTATGGAATATCTTAATGATAAAGGTTTTGATTGCTACGCGGCTTCGGTTGCACCGTCTGCAAGTGCGTGGGATAGAGCCTGTGAACTTTATGCACAACTGACAGGTAATGTTGTTGACTACGGAAAAGAGCATAGTGAAAGATGCGGTCACAACCGATATGGTACTGATTATACGGGCAGAGCACTTATAGATAGCTTCAGCAGTGAGGATAAAATCAATCTTCTCGGTCATTCTTTCGGCGGTGCAACGGTGCGTCTTTTTGCAAGTATAATGGAAAACGGCAGTGAAAGCGAAATAAATGCTACAGCAGAAAGTGAACTTTCTGATTTCTTCAAAGGCGGAAAAGGTGATTGGATCTATAGCGTAACCACCCTTGCCGCACCGCATAACGGAACAACGGCATATAGTGTCGGCGACGAGGAAGAGAGCGTTGATTCAGAAGATGACGGAATGAAGGGCAAGGTCGAAGGATTTTTGTCAAAGATCATGTCATCAGCAACAGGCAGTAAAACCGACGACAGAATCGACAGTGACTATGCAAGCTATGATATGTATATTGACAATGCACTTGCACTCAACGAAGATATATCAACCTTGAAAAATACCTATTATTTTTCATATTCATGCTGTGCAACATATGAAGATGAAAACGAAAATCAAGTGCCTTATGAAAACAAAATGGAATCGCTGTTCAGAAGTTCTTCACGTAAAATGGGACAATATACAGGTACAACGGCAAACGGCTATGTTATTGACGAAAGCTGGCAAATGAACGACGGACTTGTTAACACAAAGTCTGCATTATATCCGCTCGGTGCTGAGCATGTTGAGTTTGATGAAAATAATATTCTTCCGGGTGTATGGAATGTTATGCCGATATATGACGGCGATCACATGTCTTTGCAAGGCGGTCTGACAAAAACAAATGATGTTAAGCCGTTTTACACCGATTTGCTTGGCATGATTAACTCAATAAAATGATGGAGTAGAGGAGAGTGAGGAACAATCTGCAACTGTTAGTTTCTCAACCGCAAAATATGACTCAAAATAGAAGATGAATAAAACCAATCTTCCAATAAAATTACAAATAAAGTCAGTCGACAAAGCCCCTTCCTCAGGTACTCGGTTTGGTTATGGGCGCAGTCTTACCTTAGCATCCCACACGTTCGTTCAAAGCGTAAGGCGTCCTAAGAAAATGGGGTTAGCACTTTACTAACCTATAGCAAAATGCACCTAAAAATCGTTTGCGATTTTTAGGTGTTATTTTTGCGTACGTCAGGCTTTTTCTTTTTGCTTACTTAGTTCTTTTTCTTGGAAAAAGAAAAAGTAAGTGCCTGTCCGGCATGAGGACGAACCTGCCATTACTGTTATATAAAATTTATATTGATAAAAAGGGAAGCACTGTCAATAAAATTACCCACTGTGACATTTTTTTCGGTCACAGTGGGTTTGTGCTTTTACTGTTGTTTTATCTCGTTGCCTTTTTAATGAGTGTTCTGATATCGTCGGGAGTGAAAACATATTTCCGGTTGCAGAACTGACAGCCGACTTCGGTCTTTTCGTCCTCAGCCATTTCTTCAAGGCTCTGCTTTCCCGTACTTATTAATGCCGCTTCAACTCTCTGACGAGAGCAGTAACATTTATATGTCGGTTCAGACGAATCAAGTTCTTCAATGTTGAATTCAGACAGCACATGATGACAGATTTCTTCTGGTGTCATACCGCTTGTGATGAGTTTTGTGACAGGCTCAATGTTTTCTATGCAGCGTTCAACTTTGTCGATTGTGTCGTCCATTGCGGTTGGCAGCAGCTGAATGATAAAACCGCCTGCCGCTTTGATTGTGAGGTCGGGGTTGACAAGCACACCGAGTGCAACAACTGACGGAGTCTGTTCGCTGTTTGCAAAATATGAGGTTATATCTTCGGCGATTTCACCTGTGACAATCGGAGTTTGACCTACATATGGTTCTTTGAGTCCCAAGTCCTTGATAACAGTAACGAAGCCCTCTGTGCCAACTGCTCCTGCAACGTCAAGCTTGCCCTTTTTGTTGAGCGGAAGTTCAACAACCGATTGCTGAACATATCCTCTGACATTACCTTGTGAATCAGAAACAGCGAGAACCGTTCCGGCAGGACCTCCGCCGTTGATTTTCAAAGTGATGCTGTCATCTTTGCCTTTGAGCGCACTGCCCATGAGAGATGCCGCAGTGAGAAGTCTGCCGAGAGCGGCAGATGTGACAGCGGAAGTCTGATGAATTTTTGCCGCCTCGTTTACTATATCTGTGGTGTTTGCCGCCATGACGGTAAGTGTGCCGTCAGTTGAAATGCATCTTACGAGTTTACCCATGTTGATACCTGCCTTCAATGTTTTTGTTGTATGATTCTAATATAATAGGAACTTGAGTTAATAAGGAATGAGGAGTAGCTGTTACGCAGAAGTAACAGTGAATAAGTGAGGTCGCGAATGAAATTGTTGTGACCTTTTGGCGGTCATCCGCAAACTGAAGGTATTTTAACGGTTTAGTGATTATTATAAAAATCATATTATGTTTAAAATATTTAATGAATATGTACTGTTCTATGCGGGCTGAAACTTTCGATAGGCACAGCCTGCCCCGCATACCTTTTCACTATTCCATATTACTTATTACTTCAAAAATTGCGTTCCGTGTTTTTTGCAGACGAAAACTGCACGTTCTGTTTTGCTGTCAATTTTATCTTTTGTCATTTCGTTATATATGCCGAGAACCTCAAATTGTACATCTTCGAGCCATGATTGGATTTTGTCGAGTTCGTATCCGCGCTCGCAAAATTCCTCGCTGTAGCGGTAGTATACATCTTCCTCATCTTCGTCCTGTTCGAAGATATCAAGTTGAACAGTAGTTGAACAGTCTGATTCGTTAAAGGTGTTCTGCCAAACGCAATAGACTTCGTCAAGGTCATAGATGAAAGTGTTGTCTGCAAGAACATGTTTGTGCTTATACGGTGTGTTGATGTCAAAAACAAATATTCCGCCATCATTCATGAACAGTGCAACACGTCTGAGTGCTTCACGCAAATCGCTTTCATCGGTGATGTGATTAAGGCTGTCGAGTGTGCAGACTGCCGCATCAATTGTGCCGAACAGGTCAAGTTCCTGCATTTTTTGGCACAGAAAAACAGCGTCTGCATTTGTGTTTATCTTTTTCTCCTGGGCAACGCTGAGCATGTCCTCAGATGCATCAACACCCACAATTTCATATCCCTTTTCGGCAAGCAGCATCGACATGGTACCCGTGCCGCAAGCCAAATCAAGCAAAATCCCCTTGCCGACATGATTCTCGGTAAGGAGAGAACAGATGTAATCGCATCGTTTTTTGTAGTCAACGTTATCAGTCAGTCTGTCGTAATAATATGCAAAGTTGCCGTAACCTGACATAGAAAAATCCTTTCCGTTTCAACTCATTTTAATATGCGGGCGAAAATGCAGATATTTTGAAAATTTTTCCCGCATATTAAAAAAGAGTTATTTTTCGCCATTGTCTTGAGTTTTAGAGAAAATCTTGTCATAGCCGCCTTTGCCGAAAGCGAGAGAGCGGTTGACACGGCTTATGGTTGCAGTGCTTGCACCGGTTTCATTGACGATATCGCTGTACACATGCTTGTCGGTGAGCATTTTTGCAACAACAAGACGCTGTGCCATTGAGGCAAGTTCGGTTTTTGTGCACATATCATCAAAAAATGCTTCGCACTCCTCATAAGTTTCAATAGAAAGAATAGTCTTATAAAGATAGTCAATATTTTCCTGAATATTTTTACCCGGCATAAGTCCCTCCGTTAAAACAGCCAAAACACCTAGGAGTGTCCAAAATGTGGAGTTTAATCTGTGTTTCCCCGCCGCAGGCGGGGAAACACATGGCAAATAACTCCTCGCAGTGGCCACTACCAAACACCGTAAGCGGCATTTTGACGTGGTTATATCTGCATTTTAACACGTTAAACTAAAAAAGTAAACAGTATTTTTAACAAATGGTGATTATGTTTTTCGTTGACTGTGACAAAATTACGACAAATGTTTGCAAATTATGCAAAGTGTGTGTATAATGTAAATTAATTAGGAATGAGGAGTTAGGAGTGAGGAGTTATGGTCGCGAATAAAGCGACAATAAATTTTTAATCATTCAACCGCGAAAAGTAATGAGAGGCAGCGGTTAGATATTAATTATAATAACAACCTATAAACATAGTTATATCTATCTTTGCGGTTGAAAATCTAATCGTTATTGCTATCTTACCCGCAACCTTCGTTCCTAACTCCTCATTCCTAATTTCTAATTAAATTTATTCGGGAGGAAAAATCATGTTAACATTGGTAATGAGCCATGCAGGCAAAGTTACACTTACTGCGGTTATCGTGGTGGTTTTGGTTTTGCTTGTGCTTTATTTTGCACTCGGAGCAGTTTTCTTTTATATTGCTCTCGGTTCGAAAAGGAGAAAGGACGAAAACGTTCCTGCCAAAAACAGTCTTTTTGAAAAGAACAAGGATAATAAAAATCTCATTAACGGCTACAGATGGTATGACGAAACCTATAAGCAAAAGGTTACTATACAAAGCAGAAAGGGTAAGACCTTGCACGCAATGGAATTTCGCAATCCGTCAAACAGCAACACATGGGTTGTTTGTATTCACGGCTGGACAAATGTAAAGCGTGAAATGTCAAGCTATGCGATGGAGTTTTACCGCAGAGGATTCAACGTTCTTTTGCCTGATCTCAGAGGTCACGGTGACAGCGAAAGCAAATTTGTCAGCATGGGTTGGCTTGACAGACTTGATATTGTTGACTGGATCAACAGTATTGTTGATGAAAATCCGAAATCAAAAATCATCATTCACGGTGTTTCAATGGGCGGAGCAACAACAATGATGACAACCGGAGAAGAACTTCCCGAAAACGTTGTTCTTGCAATTGAGGACTGTGGTTTTACCGGAGTAAAAGATATTTTCACAGATCAGTGTATCAGAAAATATCATCTTCCGCCGATGCTTGTTATGCCGCCTGCAAGCTTCGTTAACAAAATCATGAACGGCTTCTTCTTCGGCAAAGCATCAACAATTAAGCAACTTGAAAAATCAAAAACACCGACTCTTTTTATGCACGGTGATAAAGATGACTTTGTACTTTTTGAAAACCTTGACAAGGTATATAATGCTTGTGCCGCACCGAAAGAGAAATATGTGTTCCATGGTGCAGAGCACGCAGTTTCATCTCACTGGTTGCATGAGGAATATTGGAAAGTTGTTGACGCTTTCCTTGATAAATATTTCTATGCCGCTCCGACTGTAACGAAATAACGTATATTTATACATAAATTTACAAGTAAACTGTTGACAAAATCCGCTTTGCGGTGTTAATATTACTATATATTAAATTTGGAGGAATATAACAATGAAAAAAGTATTAGCATTGGTTCTCGCTGCTCTTATGCTGTTCTCACTTGCAGCTTGCGGCGGAAACGCAAACACAGAAACAGAAAAGAAAGACGCAGTTAAGGTTATTGAAATTAACCTCACAGATGAAGATTATGCATTCGGTGTTGATAAGGATCAGCCGGAACTTCTTGAACAGGTCAACGAATTTGTTGCAAAGATCAAGGCAGACGGAACATTCGATGCAATCTGCGACAAGTATTTCGGCGAAGGCACTCCCGAAGCTGTTAAGTCAGCAGAAGAGAATACTTCAAAAGATCAGCTTGTAATTGCAACAAATGCTGCATTCGCTCCGTTTGAATATAAGGAAGGTGACTCATTCTATGGTATTGACATGGAAATTGCTGCTCTCCTTGCAAAAGAACTCGGTAAAGAACTCGTAATTAAAGACATGAAATTTGAATCAGTTTGCCTTTCTGTAGGTCAGCATAAATGCGATATCGCAATGGCAGGTCTTACAGTTAATGAAGACAGAAAAGAACAGGTTACATTCTCTGAGTCATATTATAAGGCATCTCAGCAGCTTATCGTTAAGGCTGATGACACAACTTTTGATGCATGCACAGATCTCGCTTCTGTTGAAGCTATCCTTAACGGATTTGACAACACAACTAAGATCGGTTTCCAGAACGGCACAACAGCAAAGTATTATGTTGAAGGTGATGAAGACTGGGGATTTGACGGACTCAAGGTTGAGGGCAAAGGCTATGATAACGGCGCCCTTGCAGTTAAAGATATGCTTAACGGAAACATTAACTTTGTTATGATCGATGCTGCTCCGGCTGCAAGAATTGCTGCAACATATAACGCTGCTTAATCGTAAACAAGTTTAAAATTCAAATTGGTTGAAATCAGCCGAACGGAAATGTACCCGTTCGGCTGTATTGATAAAATACTGATTTAACGGGTAAAAAATATGAGTAATAATATTTCAAAGTTTTTCGACATCTTTATTAATAAAGGTGGCTACAGCGTTGTTCTCACAGGTTTAAAGAACACAATGCTGATTGCGGTGTTGGGTCTGATTATAGGTGTTGTAATCGGAACTCTCATTGCAACCATTCGTGTTATTCCGAAACGCAGTAAAATTTCAAAATTGCTTAACGGTTTATGTTCACTTTATGTTGGCTTGTTCAGAGGAACACCGATGGTTGTGCAGCTGCTTGTGTTTTATTATGTTATGCTGCCGTTGTTCAATATACATATGCTCTCGGTTAATGTTGCAGTTTGCGTTTTCGGTTTAAACAGCGGCGCTTACATTTCAGAAATTATGCGTGCCGGTATACTGTCGGTCGATTCCGGTCAGATGGAGGGTGCACGTTCAGTTGGATTAAGTTATGCAACATCAATGATCAAAATTGTTATTCCGCAGGCAATCAAAAATATATTACCGACACTCGGAAATGAGTTCATTGCACTTGTTAAGGAAACATCGGTTGTTTCTTTTGTCGGAGCACTTGATCTTTACAGAGCGTTCAGTAATATCGGTGACGCAACATATGAATACATGGTGCCGTATCTTGCGATGGCGATTGTTTATATTATTATAGTTTGTCTTATTACACTTGGTGTTAAACTCATGGAAAGGAGGCTGAGGAGAGGTGACAGATAACAGAGAAAAACTGATTGAGGTTGTTGACCTTTGCAAGGCCTTTGGTGATAATGAGGTTCTCAAATCAGTAAACACAACAATATATAAAGGCGAAAAGGTTGTTGTAATCGGTCCGTCAGGTTCGGGAAAAAGCACATTTTTGCGTTGCCTAAACTGTATGGAAGATCCGACAAGCGGCAGTATTATCTTTGACAGAGTTGACATTGCAGACCCAAGGGTAGATATAAATGTACACCGTCAGAAAATGGGTATGGTTTTTCAGCATTTCAATTTGTTCAACAACAAGACGGTTATCGAAAATATTATGCTCGCCCCTGTTTATGTTGGAAACAAGGCACTCAAAAAGCAGAAGAAAGACAACATGCTTAAAAAGCTGCATTTGAAAAAAGGTGAAATACAGCCTGTGACAACAAGCAAAAAGCAGATTATTGCTGATGCACGTCAGAAAGCACTGGAACTTTTGAAAAGAATCGGACTTGAGGAAAAGGCCGATGCATATCCGTCAAGCCTTTCGGGCGGTCAGAAGCAGAGAGTTGCAATTGTTCGTTCACTTGCAATGAATCCCGAAGTGATTCTTTTTGATGAGCCAACAAGTGCACTTGATCCGGAAATGGTCGGTGAGGTTCTTGACTTGATGAAAGACCTAGCGAATCAGGGCATGACAATGGTTGTTGTTACCCACGAAATGGGTTTTGCAAGAGAGGTTGGCACAAGAGTTGTGTTCATGGATGAGGGCAGATTTATTGAAGAAGCCGAACCGAACGAATTCTTCGATCACCCAAAAAGCGACAGAGCAATTGACTTTTTGTCGAAAGTTATCAATATGTAAAAATATCAGACGCTGTGTTTGTGCGGCGTCTGTTTTTTTTGTTGGTATGCGCGCAATAGCCCTTGCTTTCTTTTTTTGAAAAAAGAGAAAAATATTTTGCAGGTACTGCAAACAGCTAATATTGCGGGCTAGATGTGTGAGTATCGAATGTTTCAGTCCGCAGAGGGGAACGTATGTGACTTTGCAGTGATTGGGTTTCACGTAGATATATAGAACTATGCCGTATTGATTACATTAAGTCCGTTCATTTCTGCATAATTTACAGTATATGCCGTTCCGCCGACCGCTTTGGTTAAATAACATATGCAAACGGAACTGTTATCTATTAAGTGTTGGTTTCGTTTGTGCATGCATCCGTTTGTATATTCCTTGGAGGTATAGACTATTTTATCTGCGCGCTTTTTGATGGATTCATACATTTGCTTATCGTTGATATTCCATCTGTCTGCTTGTGAAATGCATGGCAGAACAAGAATCAATTTTATTTGCGGATGCTTACCCATCAAATCTAACACTGTTTGTGCCGCCAGAGTGTCAAAGCCTAATGCTCCTCCTGCTCCGAAGTAACGATACCCCTTGGCAATCAATTCTTCAAGTACATTGATAAGTTTAATTTGAACACTTTTAATTTTCGATTGCGGTATATATCTATGCCCGGTAAAACATGCAGTTTGATTTTTCATATTCACCACATCCAGTTAAAGTATATATTATTTAGATTTTATCTAAACTAATTAGATAAATCAAGTGAAATTTTGATAATATTACTGGATATAACTAAACCTTTTATATAGTACAATTATATAAAATTCCTTTAGAGTAAGAGTGGTGATAATCGTGGAAAAAGAGGACTTTGCTCATAGATTAACTCAACTGCGTATGCAAAAAGGTATATCCGCAAGAGATATGAGTTTATCGATCGGTCAAAGTGCAGGATATATAAATAACATTGAAAATGGTGTTAATCTTCCGTCAATGACAACGTTCTTTTACATCTGTGATTATTTTGGCATAACACCCAAGGACTTTTTTGATATAGATTCAATTAAACCTCCGCAAGTGTACGAACTAATGGAAATGGTGAAATCTCTAAATCCCGAACAGTTGAGCAGTGTAATTGCACTGATAAAGAGTTTTAAAAAATAGTCATTCAAAAAATGAATGGCTGTTTTTTTCTTTATCAAAACTAAAATGTTACAAAAAACTTAAGATTTAATTACATTGATGTAATTTGCATTTACTTTTTAATTTTTTAGGTATATATTATTGTACGGACATTTTGGCGCTTACCGAACACAATTGAAATAAGTTTGATTTGCCTATAAATTTGAAATGTTCCATACATATATAGAAAACGCTGCTTAGGATGTACACAATGCGGCAGTAAATTTTCTGCCCTTGCATGCCGCGATTTTCTTGAAATTCAGAAAGGATTGGTTTTATGTTTTCAAAATTCACAAACCGAGTAAAAGAAACCTGGAAACAGCTGTTTGAAGAAATCACCGTTGCTGAATATGTTATGTGGTGGATATTCAGACTGATGATGCTTTACGCACTTATTTTTCATCCTGATCCGTCGGAACGTGTGATGTGTTTTATCAACATGCTTGCACTTTATGCAATGTCTGCAATCAGATTTATTGCTCCGAGAAAAACGTTTATTTCACGGCTGGATTTCAGATGTCAGCATATCATCAACTTCTTTGAGTTTCTGGGAACATTCTGCGGAAACTTCCTCAATGCATATGCTTACATACACAAGTATGACAGAATACTCCATTTTCTTTCGGGATTCGGTGCAGTTATTGCAGGATATTACATCTATAAGGCCTTTGCATCAAAGGACGGCAAAAAGAAATATTATTCACCGGGACTTGGCGCATTTTGCGGAGTAAGTTTTTCATTTGTGATTATTTGCATGTGGGAAATTACTGAGTTCTTGGGTGACTTCCTTTATGACACGCAAAACCAAGGTTATTTATATTCACCGCCTGACAACGACATCATGTTCCGAATTTTCAACCATAAGGCGGTTGAGGGGCAATTCCCGCTTTGGGACACCATGATGGATATGATCGATGCATCAATCGCAACGTTCATTGCAGGAATTGCAATGGCAGTTGTGCTGACGCTTTGGAAAAAGCATATTGAAAAGAAAGAGAGCGACAAAATAAAAGCACCACTTTATGCTTGACAAAGTGATGTGAAAAGTATATACTGATAATACAAGAGGGTACTGCGATAAGCGGTTACTCCAGAATGTTGATGTAAAGAAACACCGCCACTCCGGAAAAGCATGGCGGTGTTTCTTAATTATTATGTAGCTTTAAATTAAATCATAAAGTACACTCCTCGCATCCGAAGATGTTCAGAATAAATTAAGACTTATTGTCCCTGTTATCTTTGCCAGAGATAATCTCATGACAAAGTGAAACAACAGCAATAATCAGATTGAGAAGCGCAATAACTTCCAATACTGTCATGTGCCATCGCCTCCTTTCGGGGAGCAACCGCCTACGCTATACAGTACCCTGCGGCAATCACTGATGTGACTGCATTTTAGTTATAACATATTTGTCACTTTTTGTCAAATGAAAAATAGCACCACTCTGCACTTGACAAAGTGATGTGAAAAGTATATACTGATAATACAAGAGGGTACTGTCATCAGACAGTTTCTCCTTTTAGATTGTGATGCATAATAAACACCGCAACTTGGTAGGAGGCGGTGTTTATTAATTTAAAAAGGAGTTCCGACTTTTTTATCGCCGTTACATATCTTTAAAAATTAAGTAACAAAGCGTGATGAGTTGAAGCATTAATGCTGTAAAAGCGATAAGCGTTTCAAATGTAATCATACTTGTCACCTCCCTTGTTCGGGAGAAACCGCCTGTCTATATGTACAATACCCTCAGGGCAGTCACAAACGTGTCTGCCCTTACATTTTACTATGCTTGTTGGATTTTGTCAAATAAAAATAGCATCACTCTGCACTTGACAAAGTGATGATGAAGGTATATACTAATAATACAAGAGGGTACTGCGATAAGCGGTTACTCCCAAAATGTTAGTGTTTAAAGAAACACCGCCATTGTGGAAGGTTGGCGGTGTTTCTTAATTTTTATGTATCTTTAAATTAAATCATAAAGTACACTCCTCGCATCCGAAGATGTTCAGAAATTAAGACCTATTGTCCCTGTTATCTTTGTCAGAGATAATCTCATGACAAAGTGAAACAACAGCAATAACTAGATTGAGAAGCGCAATAACTTCCAATACTGTCATGTGCCATCGCCTCCTTTCGGGGAGCAACCGCCTGCGCTATGCAGTACCCTGCGGCAATCACTGATGTGACTGCATTTTAGTTATAACACACTTGTCACTTTTTGTCAAATAAAAATATTTTCACCATGAACACAAAATTGTCTGTATTTAGTTTTGCGGACTATATTTTTTTGATAAGTACAATCTTCCCCGCATCATAGCCGTACGCTGATACCGGCAGGTAAATACTGTTTGCATTCAATATTAGAAAGTTCCACTGACCAATTCATCAGCGGAACTTTTATATTATTTATTGTTCGTTTCTCATTCCGGGTCTGCCGCAGCATTTCTTGTATTTCTTGCCGCTACCGCACGGACACGGATCGTTCGGACCTATTTTTTTGCCCTTTTTAACAGGCTTCTTTTCTTCACTGCCGTCACCCGAGCCGCTTGCGCCTGTTACCTTGGCAACCTGCTCACGCTTAATTTCTTCATCTGTCTTGAATTCGGCGGAAAGCACGATTCTGACTGTGTCCTCACGGATTGAAGAGATCATTGCGTCAAACATGTCTGCTGATTCTTCACGGAATGCAATAACAGGGTCTTTCTGACCGTAGGCAACAAGGTTGATACCTTTTTTCAGTTCGTCAACAGCGTCGATGTGATCCATCCATTTGAGGTCAACACAGCGAAGCAGCATTGCTCTTTCAATTTCACGCATTGTTTCTGTGCCGTAATGCTCTTCTCTTTCTTCGTGAAGGTCGTGTGCTCTGTCACAAAGCATATCAAGAAGTTCTTCGGCTGTCATGTTGTTGTCAACAAAATCATTTTCTGTTGTCAGCCAACCCATGTATTTTTCACGAAGCGATGCAAGATGCCATTCATTTGAAGGTACGCTTGGTGAACAGAAAAATGCAACTGTGTCGGTGATTGAATCGTCGATCATCTTCGAGATGGTCTTTTTCATATCCTCGCCCTTGAGCACCTGATCGCGCTGACCATAGATAACCTCACGCTGACGGTTCATTACGTCGTCAAAACTGAGAACATGACGTCTGACAGCAAAGTTATTACCCTCAACCTTTTTCTGTGCATTTTCAACCTGCTTTGAAAGAATACCAACCTCAATCGGCATATCATTGTCAACGGGCAGACTGTTCATGATTGCAGCCATTCTGTCGCCGCCGAAAAGTCTGAGAAGATCATCTTCCATAGAAAGATAGAATCGGCTTTCACCGGGGTCGCCCTGACGTCCCGAACGTCCGCGCAGCTGATTGTCAATTCGTCTTGATTCGTGGCGCTCAGTACCTATGATATAAAGACCGCCTGCTTCGCGTACCTGATCGGCTTCATCCTTGATCTCTGCTTTATATTTTGCTTCAAGTTCCTTGAATTTTTCTCTCGCTTCGATGATATCATCGTTGTCGGTTTCGCCGAAACCTGTTGCCTCTGCGATAAGTTCTTCAGGATATTCAAGGCGGCGCATCTCACTTTTTGCAAGATATTCAGCATTACCGCCGAGCATGATATCAGTACCACGGCCTGCCATGTTTGTTGCAATGGTAACAGCGCCGAGTTTACCTGCCTGGGCGATGATCTCTGCTTCCTTTTCGTGGAATTTAGCGTTGAGCACGTTATGCTTAACACCTCTCTTTTTAAGAGCAGAGGAGAGTTTTTCACTCTTTTCAATTGAAACAGTACCAACAAGAACAGGCTGACCTTTTTCGTGGCACTTGATGATTTGATCTATAATTGCGTTAAACTTGAACTGTTCGGTCTTATAAATAACATCGTCATTGTCTATTCTGCGAACAGGCTTATTTGTCGGTATTTCAACTGCATCAAGTGAGTAAATTTCTCTGAACTCATTGACCTCGGTCATTGCAGTACCTGTCATACCGGAAAGCTTTTCATAAAGTCTGAAGTAATTCTGGAAAGTGATGGTTGCAAGAGTTTTGTTTTCCTTTGCAATTTTAACATTTTCCTTTGCTTCAATTGCCTGATGCAAACCTTCGTTATAACGGCGGCCGATCATGATACGGCCTGTAAATTCGTCAACGATAAGCACCTGACCGTCTTTAACAACATAGTCGATATCGCGCTTCATGATGCCATGAGCTTTGATTGCAATGTTGATATGATGGGAAAGTGTAAGGTTTTCGGGGTCTGAAAGGTTTTCAACGTTGAAGAATCTTTCAGCCTTGGCAATACCGCTTTTTGTAAGTGTTGCATTTTTAGCCTTTTCGTCAACAACGTAGTCTGCGCCGTTTTCCTGTGCGATATCTTCAAGGTTCATTTTTGAATCTGTTTCAGCAATTCGCAGACACTTAAGACCTTTAACGAAGTTATTTGCAATTGAATAAAGCTGACTGGATTGTTCGCCCATGCCCGAAATAATAAGCGGAGTTCTTGCTTCATCGATAAGTATGGAGTCAACCTCGTCCACAACAGCAAAGTTATGACCGCGCTGAACTTTTTGTTCAATATACTGAACCATGTTGTCACGAAGATAGTCGAATCCCATCTCGTTGTTTGTGCCGTAGGTAATATCAGCGGCATAGGCTGCTCTTCTGTCGTCAGTTTCAAGTCCGTTAACGATAAGACCGACTGTCAGACCGAGATAGCGATAAACTTTACCCATCCACTCACTGTCACGTCTGGCAAGGTAGTCATTGACTGTAACGATATGAACGCCCTTTCCGGAAAGCGCATTAAGATAAGCGGGAAGAGTCGCGACAAGTGTTTTACCTTCACCTGTTTTCATTTCAGCGATTCTGCCCTGATGCAAAACGATACCGCCCTCGATCTGAACAGGAAAGTGTTTCATGCCGAGCACGCGCCAGCTTGCCTCGCGGCAGACAGCAAATGCTTCCGGCAGAATATCGTCAAGAGTTTCACCGTTGGCAAGGCGCTTTTTGAACTCATTTGTTTTAGCTTTCAATTCAGCATCTGAAAGAGCCGCATATTCATCTTCATAGGAAAGAACTTTATTTACTGTCGGCTGGATTCGCTTAATCTCTTTTGACGAATAATCACCGAACAATTTTTTTAGAAGTCCCATTGTTGTCACCTCATTGTTAAAGTAATCATTTCATTTTATCACAAATATAAAAATATTGCATTAGTTTTTGAAAAATATTTTATGCATGAGCAAAAAATATACTCATCCATAGTAGTTTAGCATATCACTTCTGCTTTAAGGCGAGTTAAAAATGAGAAAGTTGAAGTAATAAGTAATATGGAATAGTGAAGAGGTATGGTCGCGGATAAAACAGTGACATATTTTAAATTGCATCCGCGAAATGCCGTAACTGTTAATTTATAGATTTTTATTTTAACACTACTTTAAATCATTACTTTTCTCCGCGGATGAAAAATTTCATATTGCATCAATCCTATTCGCGACCGCACTTATTAACTATTACCTTTTACTTATTACCTGCACGTAGTGCTTGTCCTCATGCCGGACGGGCAGTTACTTTTTCTGCGTTCAGAAAAAGTAACC
>JAMPDR010000060.1 GCA_023665555.1 Ruminococcus sp. | reverse complement strand
GCCGTAATTTGCTATAGGTAAGTTTGTACTAACTTTCATGTCCTTTGGACGCCGTACAATAATGACGAAATACGTTCGGCTATAGTAAGTCTGTTCACCATAACCATAGAGATTCAAAACGGCCGGGGCTTTGTCGGCTGTCTTTACTTATAGTCTTATTGGAAGGTTGTTTTTTATATGCTATTTTGAGTCAGTATATAATTTCATTTCGCGGATAAAAAGTTATGGATACAATTTATCTCACTCGCGACCGCACCTTTTCACTATTCCTTATTACTTATTACCTAACTTCGCTCCTCATTAATCTCCCTCTGCGGACTAAATCTCACCGACAGCACAACCTTCCCCGCATTAACCCTGTTCTCGCATTAGCGATTTACCACGTGAAAACTTTATGCATTTTTATGGCAAAAATCTTCATTAATTAAAGCACAATGATTAAAAATCAGAAAAAAGCCGCAGTAAAGTAAAAGACTTTACCGTGGCTTTTTACGTGTAAAGTAAATAACTTACTATGTGGAAAACTGCGTTAAAAACGTTGAAAACTTAAAGTTTTTAACGTTTAAATGATTTTTAAGCACAAATATTTTTGAAAAAGGTAAAGTTTTCAACTTTACTAACATGTTTTTCCACGTGTACAATGATAATTATTCATTATTCATCTTTTTTTGCATATGCATTTTTTACTCATAAAAAATGCATCTCTTTATTACTTGTAAATTGCCGTTTTATAAAGAACAGGATAAGCTGAAATAAAGTCTGCAAGTGTTTTTCTTGTTTTCGAGCCGGGATCATTTATCGAAAAATCAGCCGCATTTAATGTTGTGCTTTGAACAGTATGACCTGTAACAACAACCCAATGCTGAGAGCCATTCGACTTTTTCGATCCTAGAACAACCGGCTTGCCCTGCTTTAATGCAGAATAAATTACTGACAGATAATCAGATGATGAAACCAACTGTGTGTTATAATTTGACGGCCAATAAAGCATGCCCGTTGATGAATAGCTAAGCTTGGCTGCCATTTGAGCCGGGGTAACGGTTGTACCTGTACGATAGGATTCCGTCATGGCAAGGCATGTTGTTGTGCATCCGGATGAACCTATTGTGTCACCGCTTGTTCCTATTTTAACAGCTGACCAGCGTGAATCTGTCTGACTGAATGAAACTACGCTGAGAGTTGTCTTTGAATAAGTTGCAGTTGAATTTTTTTGTGCAAGATACGATGACATTACATAGCCTGTTTTTGTTCCGCTGTAAAGAATCTTGCTCCAAGATCCCGATACCGAAATCACAACAACATTTGCTCCTTTTGAAAGAGTCGATACGATATCATAACTTGTACCTGCGCCCTTTCGAACATTCAGATTACCCGAAGAAATGTTGACATATCTCGCATAGCTTGAACTGCTTTTAGTAATATAATCTTTGTGACAGTAACCGTATTTTCCTGCCGCATACTCTACTTTGTAAAAATTTCCGCTTGTTGAAATTATCGTCACCCAAGACTTATTTTTCAGCGTTGTTAGAACCTCCGATGATGTTGATGCCGACTTACGAACATTGAGCGCTGTGCTTTGAGTTTTCACTTGCCCTGCCGTAGAAGTATCCGTTGCCGCAAAAGTAATGTTGGGCATTGCCAAGCAACTTAAAATAATTGCTGTACAAATAAAAATGCTTATTATTTTTTTCATGATGTGCCTCCCTGCAGCTGTCGAGTAAAGCAATATGCAGAACCCGGCAACCGCATATTTTTGTGAGATCTCATGCTGAAGTATAACATAGATTTTGCAATTTTCAACGTGCCAAATTCTGTCATGGAATATAAAAACATTTTTTGCTGTGAATATTATGTAAAATTTAAGACAGGACTTGAACATTTTAACTTAATGTGTTAGTATAAAATAAATAATTTTGCATATATGATTTAATTACGGTTAAATCTGCCGCAAACGAAAAAAATATCCTCACCCTTGCCTGACTACAGCAAGGAGCGCGTGATTGTTAACAATATTTGTAGTCAGAAAGGCAATGATTACCATGTTAGAACAAGTAGAAAACAAAATCCAGCAACTCGGAGAGCAACAAAAAGAAGAATACTATAAACGAAAAGACGAAGATCTTATTGCATGGGGTCTTAGCGGAAAAAAAGGCAAAAAGTCTGCTCCGATTATAGTAACCGATGAAGAATATGAAGCACTCATTGAGGCATCAAACGGTGTTGGAAAAAGCAGCAGAAATAACGTCGGAAAAATGATGAGCGTTGCAAGCGGTGTTATAATTACACTCGGTATTATCATCGGTGCAGTCGTTTTCTCATTCGCTGATGATCTCGGATTTGTATATTTTTCAATTTCCCTTTTCTCGGCTATCCTGCTTGCACTTCTTTTCAGAGGTGTTGGCGAAGCAATCAGACTTCTTCAGCAGCTTCTTGACATCAAGCAGGGAGAAAAATTCCGCGAAGCTCGCAGCAACAAGGATAAAGCATTCCCTGTTCAGCCATCGGTTTCACAACAGTTTGCAAACTCACCTGAAGTTAATTTCACAAATCCGAATGCAAACGGTGATCCGTCAGATTCCACAGGATTGATGTTCTGATTATAAACACCGAAAAAATTAAACCGTCACTTTTCAGTGGCGGTTTTGTTGTTTTAATTAATCCTCGTCGGGATAGCCGTTCGGGTTCTGGCTCTGCCATCTCCATGAATCAGCACACATCTGCTCAAGACCTCTTTCTGCTTTCCATCCGAGTTCATTGAATGCCTTTGTCGGGTCAGAATAGCAAGTTGCGATGTCGCCGGGACGGCGGTCTGCAATTTTATAGTTGATTTCCTTGCCGCTTGCCTTTTCAAAAGCGTGAACAACATCAAGAACACTGTAGCCTACACCTGTTCCAAGGTTGTATACATCAAGTCCGGACTGATCAAGAACCTTTGCAAGTGCCTTAACATGTCCGAGCGCAAGGTCAACAACGTGAATGTAATCTCTGACACCTGTTCCGTCCGGGGTGTCATAATCATCACCGAAAACGCTCAGACACTCACGCTTACCGATTGCAACCTGAGTAATATACGGCATAAGATTGTTCGGAATACCGTTCGGGTCCTCGCCGATTCTGCCGCTTTCGTGAGCACCAATAGGATTGAAATATCTCAAAAGACTGATCGACCATTCGTTGTCTGCCTTAAACAAGTCAGAAAGAATAATTTCAATCATGAACTTTGTTGTACCGTAAGGATTGGTTGTGCCGCCTGTTGGCATTGTTTCCTTAAGCGGAGAAACGTTGTTCATGCCATAAACGGTTGCCGATGAACTGAAAACGATTTTTTTGCATCCGTTCGCTCTCATAACACGGCAAAGTACAAGAGTACCGTTGATATTGTTATCATAATATTCAAGTGGCTTTACGCATGATTCACCAACAGCTTTAAGACCTGCAAAGTGAATTACAGCCTCAATTTTTTCCTGCTTAAAAATTTTGTCAAGACCTTCTTCATCTCTGATATCGCACTGATAAAAAGCAAATTCCTTACCTGAAAGTTCAGCAATTCTGCGAAGAGATTCTCTCTTGCTGTTATAGAAGTTGTCAACAACAACAACGTCATAACCTGCTTTCATAAGTTCAATGCAAGTGTGTGAACCGATATATCCGGCTCCGCCCGTAACAAGAATTGACATAATCATTCACCTCAACTATAATATACTTACAATATTATATCTGTATCGCAAACAAAATGCAAGACTTTTGAATCAGTTGTTGAACTTTTGTGCTTGCGCATGACTAATATTGGTGCTTGCGCACAGCTAATATTGGTGCTAGCGCACGGCTAATATTGCGTTTAAGATTCGTACTATCGGCAAGATTCAGTCCGCAAAGGAAAAAATAATGAGAAATTAGGAGTTATGGTCGCGAGATAAATATCACAAATTTAAATTACGTATCCGCGAATATGAATTATAATAACAGCACACTATAAATCAACAGTTATTTATCTTTACGGTTAAAAACTAACAGTTGACGGTTGTTTTCCCGCAACCACCGTTCCTCACTTCTCATTTCTCATTCCTAACTAAAATAAAAGGAGCATAAAAATGGCAAATTTATCAGATATTTCAGTAATTAAAGATGTGCTTTCAAGGCACGGATTCACTTTTTCGAAAGCACTCGGACAAAACTTTTTGGTTAATCCCACTGTCTGCCCAAGAATGGCAGAAATCTGCGGCGCCGATGAAAACACAGGTGTAATTGAAGTCGGTGCAGGAATCGGTGTACTTACCAAAGAACTCGCAATGCGAGCCAAAAAGGTTGTTTCAATTGAACTTGACACAAGACTTCTGCCTGTGCTTGATGAAACACTTGCAGAGTTTGATAACGTGGAAGTTATCAATGCAGATATTTTAAAAATTGATCTGCACAAACTCATTGAAGAAAAATTTCAAGGTATGCGCGTTGTAGTGTGTGCCAACCTGCCCTATTACATAACATCACCTGTTATCATGATGCTACTTGAAAGCAAACTTCCGATTGATGCTGTTACTGTAATGATTCAGAAAGAAGTTGCAGACAGGCTTTGTGCAGACGCAGGAACAAGAAACGCAGGAGCAATAACTGTCAGCGTGAATTATTTTGCCGATGCCGCAAAAATGTTTGACGTTTCAAGAGGTTCATTTATACCGATGCCAAACGTCGACAGCGCAGTTATAAAGCTTGACATAAAAAAAGAACCCGACATTCATGTCAGTGATGAAAAGAAATTTTTCCACATGGTTAAGGCTGCCTTTTCCATGAGAAGAAAGACCGCCCTCAACTCAATCAGTTCAGGTATGGGACTTTCCAAAACAATGGTTGCCGATGCAATTGAAAAAAGCGGACTTTCGCCAAACGTCAGAGCAGAGCAGATGACAATGGAGCAACTTGCTGTACTTTGCGAACACCTTTAATATTGAAGTGATTAATTATGATGTATCAAACACTGGAAATTAATGATAGCAATACTCAAAAACACAGTTTAAAAAACAACTCTGCACGTAGTGTGCTCATGGTGTTATCAATAACACTTTGTGTCGTATTTTCATGGAACGCCGCCGCAAAGTTTCTTTCGGTTGTGCAGATGTATCTTGATAAACCATCCTATGTAATGAGTATCATAAAAGATGCAGATACGCGCGACTATGAGAGCAATGAAATTCTGAAAGATGAGATATGCAAGACGATTGACGCGGTTCTGAAATATACAATAAATTATCAACTTGATGAAAACACAAAATTCAACAATGGTATCATTTATAACATCAACAGTGAAAAGCAACGCACACAAAAACAGATTGATCTTGTGAAAGAGATTTTACCTTATCAGATTGAGAATAATATAATAAACTCTGATTTTATTAAAAACGGCTTTGTTGATCTAACCGAGAACCCTAACGGCAGTATTACGTTAAATTCAAAAAGATATGATGCACAAATCAATAATAAAAAAATTGAGCAGTATTATATTTCACAATATGATGAATTAATTGAAAATTACAAACTCACGGACAGCAAATATGAAGAAATATCGAAAACTATCAACGATCTTGACGGTGTAAACTATGCAGTCGTCAACCGAAATAATGGAACAATCGTATCAAATTCTGACATTTCCGATCAAAATATGATCGCCGAACATTTCAGCGAAAAAGAATATACTGTTATTTTTTCATCAGGCGAAAGTCGTGGGAGCATGAACAGTTTTGATGAATATATCAAAGGGCAAACGCAAAGCTATCCCGTTGCTTTTGATATGTATATTTCATTTGACAATCTTGCTTTTAACGATGTTTGCAAAAACTCAGAAAACGAAATTAAACAGATTCGCAAGGATATGTTATATTCATTGATAACAGCAGTGTTATTCATGATAATGAGCGATATACAGATGTTCCTGTTTATTTATGCGGCATACAAAAACAAACATGTTGTTCATCGAAGAAGAACTCTGACCGCTGTTCTCATAACATTACTGACGGCTCTGTTGATTGTTGCTGCGGCAATTATTATAATCATATTTATTGAAATTTTCACAGCTGATCCCCCACCGTTGGGAGTTAAGGTTTCAAGCAATCTATCATTTGCAATAATCAAACTTTGCTTTGCCATGATATCGCTTTATGCAACAGGAATATTTTCATTGATAGCAAAAAGGAAAAGAAGTCCAACAAATTAAAGTGCTTTATCTTAAGCTGATAAGCCTTCATTTGTCATGTATTTGTATATATTTTGTAGTTACTATATATTGACTTTTTCACAAAATCGGGTATACTTATTATAGAGGTGATTACTATGCAAGAAAATTTATCAGTTGTCAATTTACCCAAAACCGCAACATTCCAAATGCGCATCAATCCGGAAATTAAAGCAGCAGTTGAAGATATTTTTGCAAAATGCGGACTCACATTAACCGACGCAATCAACGTTTTTCTTCAGCAATCTATTAACACTCAAAGTCTACCTTTTACTGTCACAGCATCAATCACAGAAAGCAACACGAAAAAAAGTGCAATGACAAAAGAAGAAGCCGTTGCAATTTTAATGAAAGAACTTGAAAAGGGCAGAATGAGTGCGCAAAGTGAAGAAGATTATATCTCCGAGGAAGAAATACTTGCTGAATTTGGAGTTGTATTATGAAATTGATTTATACACCACAATCACGAAAGGATTTAAAAGAAATAAAGTCCTACATTGCCGCAAACTTACAAAATCCATCAGCAGCAAAAAACATATCTGACAAAATACTTGCGGCTTGTCATAATCTAAAGTTCTATCCTAACATGGGTATCAGCCTAAAAGCCAAGGCAGGAATTGAAACCGATTACCGCTGTTTAATTTGCGGTAACTACATAGCTTTCTATACAATAGATAGTCAAACTGTCAGAATCGAACGTATACTTGACGGCAGAACCGAATACATGAAAATTATATTTTAACAAATAAACCGAGATTCACTTTTTGAAATGCACCATAAAAGTTATATACTTGTGGCATGCATATCATTTTGAATCTCGGTTTTGTTACTTATTAAACTTTTGCTTCTATTACCGGTTGATCTCATCACTCTGTATCGACGCGCGCTTTTTTTGCAATCGAATAGTCATTTCCTATATCTACTGCAATTTGAAACGGATTTTTCTGAGTTGGATTCCACACATATAAATAGCATATTGCCGCCATAGTTCCGGTCCAGTTCATATATGGCTGTGCTATATAAAACAGGCCGTCACCAATATATGCCATACCCTGAACACCGTATGTGCTGTACCAACCGTAAATATCATTTTCTTTATCGTAATTGCCGTCCTGATACAGTGATAAAACATTCTGCTTATCTGTTTTCGGCTGACCTTTAAGTTTTTGTTTTTTCGGCTTAATATCGCCGTCAACTATGAACAGAGTATATCTGTTAAACTGCGGCTTATTACCGTCATAACAATTCAAAAACCACAAATTTAATTCATCAAAATATTCAATGGTCTGAACCCCATAGTTTGTGTTGCCTGTGTATACAAAATATTTTCCGTCACAGTTTTCAGGCCCTGTGTGATGAAAATTTTTCGTGGAATACTCTTGGCCGTAGTTCTCCCACCAACCTGTTACATCATATTGCAAAAGCACCTGATAGTCATTATCTTCTCTGTTTTTGTTGCGGTAAATACCGTAGCAAACAGTCAGAAGATTTTTTTTGCCGCTCTCACCTTTAAATGAAGGACCGAAACATACTGCGTCAATACCTGAACAACCGTATCTGTGGTCGGGTGACTCCCGGACATTTTCAACCTTACCGTCACCGTCATAATCATAGGTATAATCTTTATATGCCTCGTTAAGACTAACTGTCCGCATAATGTTTTTTGACGGTTTCATATCCAATTTATTTATTTTATCCACATTGAAAATTGCAATATAAATTGCCTTTTTTCCGCTTGGATTATAACTGCAATATATTTTTCCGTCAGTTTCATTGAATGTCAGATCACCGAGATGTCCCTTTATACCCGATACCGAACCGACTACCTTACCGTTCCAGTCAATTTTTACAAGCCTTGACGTATAAGAAAAATAAATATAGCCGTTTTTCTGATCTACAGCGACCCCTTGACAATGTTTGACATCCCAGTCACCGCCTGCAAGCGAAAGCGGATACAAATCAATAATTGTAAGACTGTTAATATCAATAACAGGTGTTGCCGATGTAGGTTTAGCGGCCTTTGTTGTGGACGGAACAGTTGGCTTTGTTGTCGGCGGAGTTGTTGTAATGGTAGCTTCTGCCGTCAAAACGCGTTCAGATGAAAACGGAAGAGCCTGAGCATTTCTTACATCTGCCCGATGATTAAGACACACAACCGTTACCATTATCGCAGCAATAACCACACACAAACACATAACCGCTGTTTTGATATAGTTTTTCATCCTTACACCTCCTGATGGCTATGAAAAATAAGCAGGGGAACCTCATCAACATGACAGTTCCCCCAACTGGATGATGCGCAAAAAATATTTATGCGATTATTTCGCCGATAAGTCCGGGTACACAGCCTGCCGCATTTGATTCATCTGTATCAATGTGCATTGCAAGCGCATAAGACGGATTTACTCTGACAACAACATCGCCGAAAACAAGTGAACGTTCGTCGGTCTTAACTGCAACAGATACAACCTGGCTGTCTGAAAGTCCGTATTTTTCTGCATCGTCGGGAGTCATATGTATATGACGCTTAGCAACGATAACACCGTCTTTGAGTTCAACCTCACCCTTAGGACCTACGAGTTTGCAGCCTGCACTGCCCTCAAGGTCGCCCGATTCACGAACAGGAGCCTTAACACCGATTGAACGTGCATCACTTGCAGAAAGTTCAACCTGAGTTTCTTTTCTGACAGGTCCGAGAATTGAAACAGCGGGGAAACTGCTTTTTGCTCCGACAACTGCAACTCTCTCTTCACATGCATACTGTCCCGGCTGAGATAATTCCTTTTTCTTTGTGAGTTCATATCCCTCACCGAAAAGGATTTCGAGAACACGCTGGCTGACATGAACATGACGTGCTGAAGTTTCGATTAATACTTGTTTATCCATAATTTTATACCTCCGTTTTTTAGTTCTCAACTTAAATTTCAAACTATTAAAGAGTATTCTACAACTTTTTTAAGAATAATTCAACAAAGAAATTGAAAAATGAGTGTTAAATATTAAAAATATATGTTAATATATAGATAAGCTGAATGTATAATACCAAATAGAAATATTATTTGGAAAGGTAGTGAAAAAATGCCTGCATCATTAAACGAAATTGAAGAAAAATGTCTAAGCTGCCAAAAATGTCCTTTGGGTGCAACACGAACAAACCTTGTGTTTGGCATGGGTGATCCTCATGCAAAGATAATGTTCATCGGCGAGGGTCCGGGCGAACAGGAGGATTTGCAAGGATTACCTTTTGTGGGACGCAGTGGACAGCTTCTTGATAAATATCTCAAAGTGATAGATCTAGACAGGGGCAAAGACATATATATTGCAAATATGGTCAAGTGCCGTCCGCCGCACAATCGTGATCCGAAACCGGAAGAAACCGAACTATGCTTGTCATGGCTTCGTGAACAAGTACGGCTGATCAAGCCGAAAATTATCGTATGTCTAGGAAGAATTGCAGCACAAAGGCTGATATCTCCCGACTTTAGAGTTACCAGACAACACGGCGAATTTTTCAATAAGAACGGTACTCTTATGATGGGTACGTTTCATCCATCGGCACTGCTGAGAAATCCTGCTCAAAAATCAGCAGCACTTGAAGATTTTCAAAAATTGCGTGATATGATAAAAAACTTATGAAAAAATTTGAGTAGCGTCCAAAATGCGGAGTTTAATTTGTGTTTCCCCGCCTGTGGCGGGGAAACACATGGCAAATAATTTCTCGCAGTGCCACTCCCAAAATTTGTGTCGAACCTTGTCATTCAAGTGATGATGTGATATACTGAAAGATATGCGTTACTTAAAAACATACAGAAAGGGACGATTACAGGCACAATTAATAATTTTTTGAATGTTTCTGTGTCGCGCGGCAATTAATATGATCGGTGTTTTGGTTAATGTTGCGACTGTACTTATCGGCAGTACAATCGGGTTGATTTTCAAAAAAGGTATTTCAAAAAAATTTACCGATGCTGTTATGATTGGTATCGGGCTTTGCACGGTATGCATTGGTGTTTCGGGTATGCTCAAAGGTGAAAATATCCTTGTGGCAATTATTTCAATGGTGCTCGGCGCTATCGTAGGCACAGCAATAGATCTTGACAAACGCATCAATCAGGTTGGTGATTTTCTTTCGAAAAAGCTAAAAAAGGATGGCGATAAGGTCAGTGTTGCGGAAGGCTTCGTGACTGCAAGTCTGCTATTTTGCATCGGTGCAATGACGATCATTGGTTCACTTGAGGCAGGACTCAAAGGCGATAATACCACTCTTTTCACAAAATCAGTGCTTGACCTGTTTTCATCAATAATGCTTTCGGCAAGTCTTGGCATCGGTGTTATTTTTGCCGCAATTTTCGTCCTTATTTTTCAAGGCGGACTTGTTCTCGCATCAGGATTGCTTGAACCTATTCTCAACGATGCGGCGGTTGCTGAAATCACTTGCGTCGGCTCACTGATGATTCTTGCTCTCGGCTTGAATCTTATCGGTATTACAAAAATAAAAGTTGCCAATTACTTTCCCGCGCTCATTTTTGCCCCGCTCGTATGCTACGGCTTCACCTTTTTGGGGCAATACATACCTGCGTTGGCGTAAATTCACATAAGGGGGTAAACAAAAATGAATGATAAAAGAAACAATATAATCGGAAGTATCATGCTTGCAGTTTGCGCAATGGTCTGGGGCAGCTCATTCGTGGCGCAAACAACAGGCGCTGAATTTGTAGGTCCGTTTACATTTATATCACTGCGCAGTATTCTCGGCGCTATTTCACTTTTGCCGGTGATTGCAATAATGGATACCGCAAAAAAGAAAAAAGGTACATATGTTAAACTTGAAACAAAAAAAGATAAACGCTTTTTCCTGCTCGGCGGCATTGTCTGCGGTGTTGCCCTTTGCATTGCGTCTACCCTACAGCAAGTCGGTATAGATCAAGGAACAGAGCCGGGCAAAGCAGGATTCATCACTGCGTTTTACATTTTGCTCGTACCGATTTTCAGCATATTCCTCCGCAAAAAAATTCGCCCGCTCATTTGGCTGTGCGTTGTGATTTCAATCGGCGGTTTGTATCTGCTTTGCGTGACCGACAACAGCATCAGAGCCTCCGATATTTACGTGTTAATTTGCGCAGTATGCTTCGCCATTCATATATTGGTTATCGACTATGTTTCACCGAGAGTTGACGGTGTTAAGCTGTCGTGTATACAATTTTTGGTCTGCGGTATCATCGCTGCTGTTCCGATGCTAATCTTTGAGGACGTTTCATTTGAACTTATCAAAGGCGCAGCAACATCAATCGCATATTCAGGCATCATGTCAAGCGGTGTTGCCTACACGCTGCAAATTCTCGGTCAACAAAAAATGAAGCAGCCGACCGTAGCATCAATGCTAATGAGCCTTGAATCTGTGTTCTCAGTGCTGTCCGGTATGCTGGTTCTTCATCAGATTCCGACAGTGAGAGAAACTATCGGCTGTGTGCTGATGTTTGCGGCAATAATCATTGCACAACTGCCGGAGAAAAGGAAAATAAAGCAAAATTAAGTGATACGATTATTAAAAAGACACGGTTCAATGTTGAGCCGTGTTGTTTTTTTATGTATGCGGGAAAGATTGTGACTGTCGAAAAATTCAGTCCGCAAAGGGAGAAACAATTAGAAATGAGGAGTTAGGAACGGTGGTCGCGGTGAAATGGTCTTCTGACTTTAATCACTTCTCCGCGGAGTAAACTTATTTTCTTTATCGCAAATAATATAAATATTACGAGCAAAACAAATCCCGCAACCATCGTGTTTCTCCCGTATATTTTTATCTAAAACCTGTATTGTTAGCATATCATATACAGCAACATAATACAACCAGAATTTTTCTTTCATGAAAAAATTCAAGATCCAACAAAAAACCGTCTCCCCTCTGCGGACTGAAACTTTCTATACTCACACATCTAACCCGCAATTTTAGCCGTCTGCAATACCTGCAAAATGTTTCTTCTTTTTCAAAGGAGAAAATGAAGGCTATTGCGCAAGCACAAAAAGGCGGCTCTTTCGAACCGCCTTAATTTTATGTTTTATTCTGTAACTTCTGCCGCAACAAGATTTGCTTCTGCGTTTTCACGCTTTTCTTTCAGTTGCTGCTCAACGACTTTCATGTGCTCACGATTGTCGTCAAGGAAGAGGATAACTATCAAGTAAAGCAATGAGCCAACAACGGGGCCGAGCATGAACTGATGCCAGCGATATTTGACAAACTTGCCTGTCTGATACTTGATCGGATTGACACCGTTCGGTCTTTTAACGTTACCGTCAAACTTAAGGAACTTGAGAAGATATCCCTGAATGAGTTTCTTTACTGCCTCCGATGCTTTCGAAACAAAGTTCTGCATTGAGAATGCAATACCCTCTGTACGCTCGCCTGTTTTAAGTTCAACCTCGTCAATTGAGTCACTAATAAGCGCACGATGAGCAATATCTTTCATGCTAACAGGAATGTTGATAATTGCAATGATGCACATGATTGAAATCATAACACCGATGTTTAGGAATCTGTCGTTGTTGCCGATTGCAAACGCAATCACTCTGAGGATAATCTGAACAACCTCAGAAACGACAAGCACGCGCTTCATACCGCCAATCTTCTTTGCAAATTTTGCAGCAAAGAACATCATGAGTGCACCCGGGATACCCGGCAGCATGGTGTAAACAACCTGCATTGTTCCGCCCGAAAGTTCTGCACCGAAAATGCTGTATTTAATTCCCTCTGTTTCAAAGAAGTATTCCCACGGAAGAGTGAGAGAAAGCGCTCCCACGAAACGCGCAAGGCAAATTATGATAAGCGTTTTATTGTGTCTGAGTGATAAAAGATTCTGCAAAACACTGTTTTTCTTTTCAGGCTCATAGTGAACTTTTTCTTTCATTCTGTATGCAAGCATTGAAACGAGCATACCACCCAAGCCAAAAAGTACACCGCCGAGGAAATATGCAGATTTTTCGGTTGTGATTCCGCCGTCAACAAGAATCTGTCTGACTGACGGGAAAAATCCTGCAACAGTACTGCCTGCGCCTGCGCCGATGGTTACCCACTGAGAAACACGGGCTCGCTCATCGGAGTTCGGACTGGAAAGCGAAATCATTCCCCAAAGCGCAACATCTTGAAATGAATACAAAATGTCGATTGCGAGATAAACGGCAATGATAAAAACAATCGCCTGCATTTCAGTCATACCAAAATCAAAGAACATCAATGCCGTTAAAATACCGATTATAGGCGGCAAATAAATAAGATACGGTCGCAGCTTATTGCCTGCCTTAAACTTGCGTGAGTCAACAATCGTTCCGATGATGGGGTCATTGATTGCGTCCCAAAGAGTGCTTATGCTCGTTATCCAGCCTGTTTTTTCAGCAGGGATTCCGAGCACCGTGTTGAGGAACACAAACAACCTTTGCGAAACAAAGTTATAGTTCATGTTCTGACCTGCAAGACCTGCTGAATATGACAGCAGTCGATTGTTCGCGACTTTTACATCGCTTTCTTCTTTTGAAAAGAAAAACTTAATCGGATTTTTCATAAATTCTCCGTACAATGCGGTAACGTTCCTGAACCATTCAATGCCCCGAACGTTTCCATTCATCCCTTTCTTCGTATTTTCGCCGTTTCTCCTTTTGCCGTAATGGCACTACCTTAAAATATACCTTAAAGTATAATATGATTATACAGCATGATTTATTAAAAATCAACAAAACAATAGTATTTCTTGGTGAATTTTTTATTAATAGCGTAAGGATGATTTAATCGAAAATCGGCTCGATACAAAACGTATCGAACCGATAAATTCATTGTTGTTTTTATTCTGCTGTTTTTTCTTCTGCTGCATCTGTTTTCTTGCTTCTCATAAGAAGCTTGTCGAACGGGAAATAGAGGAAGAACTGAATTGCTCCGCAAAGTGCGTTTGAAACGAAAGTTGCAGCTTCCAGTGCAACACCATGTGTTACAAGGAATCCCTGGAATGTTGGAGCAAGCCATGCAGAGAAGCAAATGAGAGCGATAGTAAACACTATGTAGATTGGAAGTGTTACCGCAATGTTTGCATCTGAGTTGAAAGTTTTCTCTCTGTTAATAAAGAAAGATACAATTTGTGCAATGATGTTGCTTACTGTTGAAGCAATGAAGAATCCCAAACCGTTATTCTCGCCTCCTTGAGAAGCGAAAACGAAAAATTCATATTTTCTGTTAATGAATTCATCGTTCATGAACAACTGAATAATGATTGGTAAAACAGATTGAATTACAAATGCGCCCAAACTTACCACAATGAACTTTACGAACTGCCACAGGGTAACAAGTGCTGAGCCTTTCTCCGCCGCTTTTTGGTCAATGTCTTTTAACTTTGCCATAAATACACCTCATGTTTAAGATTTTTTAGGGTGCTCTGATTTAATCTATTGTACAATCCGCACGCTCCTGATTAATCAGACCTCCCCTATTATACATGACCGCAGAGATTTAATCAAGATGATTTGGCATTTTTAATAAAATTGTAAAATATATATTTGCGTTTATATGCTATAATGTATAATACTTCTGAGAGAGTTCTCATTCACTCAAAAAAATATAACAAAAATGAACCTTTTACTTTTATGAAACGTATATGTTAGTGAAAGGAGGCACAGATTTGATCGATCAATACATAAAAAAGTACGGCAAGCGGCTTTACGGACTTTGTGTCACACTCTGTGCCGATGCTTTCGATGCGGATGACCTTTATCAGGAAACATGGCTCAAAGTGCTCAGAAAAATTGAGCAATATGATGCATCAAAATCGTTTGAGGCATGGCTGACAGGTATATGTGTCAACACTTACCGCGACTTCATCAGGCACAAGAAACGTAGTCCGATGTTCGACAGATTCACCTCAACGGAGGAAAAAGACGCTGTTTTTGCCAACATATCACAGCCCGAAAAAGAAGATTATTCCGATTTGCACAATGCTGTTAACCGTCTGCCTGAAAAATTTCGTGTAACCGTTATTTTACACTATTTTCACGACCTTGACGAAAAACGAACCGCCGCGGCTCTCGGAATACCGATAGGTACAGTCAAATCCCGCTTGAATAAGGCTAAAAAACTTTTGAGAAAGGAGTTGGACAATCAGTGACCAATAATGAAAACTTTGAATTTGAAAATGCCGTTATTGACATTAACGGTAAACCGATTTTCGATTTTGAAAAGGCAAATCCTCCGATACTGAATGAAAGAATCCTAAGACAGGAGCAAGAGCGAAGAACTCTCACAAAACAAATTCGCGTGCTCAGAATTGCATCGGCGCTTATGACAATTTGTCTTGCTCTTTTCGCATTTTTAGTTGCACCGAAATCTATCGCAATTGCAATTATCACCATAGTTATTCTTTGCATATCAATGATAGGCTGCGGTGTTATCACAATTCTGTTTTATAAAAACGGATATAGCTCATTTGAATTATAGAAAGGACTTTTTTCATGACATCAAGAATAATTGTTATCCCAATTGTTATCATCGTTGCCGCATTTTGCATTGCACTTCCAATTATAATCGGCACTTACGTTTATCGTGACGCAAAGCAACGCGGCATGAATCCGGCTTTATGGACACTGCTTGCGGTGCTCGCTCCCGGATTTATCGGCTTTATCATTTATTTAATCGCTCGGAATGAAAACAGCAGTTTGCACTGCCCTTCATGCGGAAAAAATGTACGCTATAATTTTTCTGTCTGCCCATATTGCGGCACATCGCTGAAAGCAAAATGCGACAGATGCAGTTTTGTTCTTGAACCCGGCTGGGAAACCTGTCCGAACTGCGCTGAGCCGATTCCGCCTGAGAAGCAAGTTTCACCGATACAAACACAAAAAAGCGACAAAAGTCTGCGCAGTGTGCTTGCAATCGTGATTTTGATTCCGATAATTTTGTGTGTACTACTCATTTTGGGTACTGCGATATTCACTATAAATCCGATGATTTCAACAGAATCGCATCTGCTCAAAAAAGAATCTGTTTCAACTGAAATCCGAAATTGGACGAATGATTGCGATAGACAGGGCGAGGGTGTTTATGTTCTGAAATATCTCAACACCAAAGAGAATGAAGCACAGATGATTTGCTATTGCAATTTTCCTGCCGATTTGCTCAGTGAAAGCGGCGGAGGTTCATCAGGTTTTCCGTGGGGCAAAGATGACATAAATTTAAGCATTGATAAGAACACTGACGAAGATGATGAGTTGTCCGATTACCTGCTCTATTACACCGACATGACCACTTCAAGGGATTTCGACCTCAAAATCACCGATTCCGACAACAATGAGCTTGCATATGCTCTCACCGATGCCAAAACAATCGGCTTAACCGACGGCATAGAAATAGACACTGAAACAATTGACCTCGAAATATCAATTGCAGAAAATGTAAAGTCTGTTTATGAAATTTCATGGACTTTGTGGTCGGGAGATGAGCCGTTTTCAACCGACGCTGTTATGAATGCTGACTATTATTATATGGATAAGCTGGTTTCACTTTCATCAAGCTATCTTGAAGAAAACAACATCGATTCATTCAGTTTCGAACTTCTCGGTAAGAATCATAAAACGATTTTTGAAAGCAAAAAATACAAGCTCGATCCCGGTGAAGATTATGAATTGTTCGGCTTCAATGTCGGATATAATCAAAACGGCAAGTTAGATGTAATCAACGAATATTATTAACAAGTGCGTACGGCTATGATGCGGGGAAGATTGTGCCTATAGTAAGATTTAGTCCGCAGAAATAGATTGATATAGTTCGTCAGGTCGACCCTATGGGCAATGTCGTCAACTTAAGGAAAAAATACGTAAATTTGCAACATTTTTAACGCAAAAAACGAA
>JAMPDR010000005.1 GCA_023665555.1 Ruminococcus sp. | reverse complement strand
AAATCAGACTTCGCCGTATGGGCGCAAAAAAGGCACCGTTTTATCGTGTGGTAGTAGCAGATTCAAGATATCCGCGTGACGGACGTTTCATCGAAGAAATCGGTTATTTCAACCCGATGACTGAGCCGAACGACATCAAAATTGATGCTGAAAAGGCACAGAAATGGATTGCTAACGGCGCTCAGCCGACAGATACCGTAAAGTCTCTTCTTAAGAAGTGCGATATCATAAAATAATTTTGGGAGGTTCTCACCTTGAAAGAGTTACTTGTTTCAATTGCTGAGGGTCTGGTTAACGAACCCGACAAAGTAACTGTTGAGGTTGACGACATTAACGATGAAGGTATCATTGTTTACCATCTTCACGTTGCTCCCGACGACATGGGAAGAGTAATCGGTAAGCAAGGCAAAATTGCCAAAGCTATCAGAACCGTTATGCGTGCAACCGCTAACAGAAACAATTCGAAAATCTCGGTTGAAATTGATTAATCGTGATTGAAAATCAAACAATGAAAGTCCGCCTAAAGTTTTCGGCGGACTTTTTGCTTTTCTATGAATGTGTTTGAAGCTTGCGTATTACTTTGCGGCTTATCGCCATATTATTGCGGTCTTACCGACGCAATTCTTAATTATTTCTCATGTTTCTCTTGCTAATGCTGTTATTGTGTGGTATTATTAACTATAAAAAATCCGATACAATTATTTTTATTGTCGGATATCAATAGGGGGAATAGACATGAAAGCTATTTTGACAGTCATTTTGTGCTTTTTTCTTGAACTTTCTTCGCTCTTCGGCGGAGTAGGCAAGGTTGAAACACCCAAAACCGATGGTGCACTTTATGCTGATGACGAAATTGTCAGTGTAATTGTTGAACTTGATGTTGCGGGAATGCTTGAGGGAATTAAAAATTCTCAACAAAGAAAAGAAGTTATTGACAACTTTATCGGAAGTGAAAAATATGAAAAAATCAAGCAAGCTCAGGAAAGTGTGACAGAACTTATCAAAAGCAGCATTAAAGCCGCTGATTTTTCAAATTCATTCACTTACAGCTTTATCGCTGACGGTTTTTCACTTGAACTTCCGTATAAATATGTTAAGCAACTTGAAAAACTTGCAGGTGTTAAGCAGGTTAAGATTTGTGCAGCTTTTGAACAGCCTGATGCAGTCAACGATGCTGATGGGGATAAATCCGACCTTGCGGTTGCCGGCAAGTTCACAGGCATAGTTCAGGCACAGCAGACAGGATATACAGGTAAAGGTACCGTTGTCGCTATTCTTGACACAGGATTCCAGCTTGACCACGAAGCATTTGATTTTGAGGTTGAATCACCAAGGCTTAGCAAGCAGGACATCAATCTTATGACAACTGTTAAAGCACTTAACACCATTGTTCCGCGATGGGGCGCAAACTATTATTCACAAAAGATTCCGTATAAATGGGACTATGCAGAAATTGATAAGACTGTTAATAATGAATATTCAGGTCACGGCACGCATGTTGCCGGTATCGTTGGCGGAAAAAGTGATAAAATTACAGGTGTTGCACCTGATGCACAGTTGCTTTGTATGAAAGTTTTCGGTGATGAAGAAGGCTCACTTGCTCAGGAACATGTAACTCTTGCTGCACTCGATGATGCGGTTAAGCTTAATGCAGATGTTATCAACATGAGTCTTGGTTCACCGTCAGGTCAGGAACCTGATAATATTTTCACATGGGATGTTATCAGACGTCTTGAAAAGGCAGGTATCTCAGTTGTATGCTCAGCAGGTAACGATTCAAGCCTTGGTAAGAACGACGCAACGGCAGGCACAACAACTGTTAATGCTGATTTGATTGATTATGGTGTTGTTGGTTCGCCGTCAAGCTATGAGTGGTGCATGTCAATTGCATCTTCCGCAGTAAATTCCAAAAGCAGTACGGCAAGTGGCACAATCAGTGTAAGCGGTGTCGGTACTCAGGAAATGTCGTCATTCTCTTCATGGGGTGTAACCGCTGATATGAAACTCAAACCCGAAATTACTGCGCCGGGCAGTAGTATTCTTTCGAGCGTTCCCGGCAACAGCTATGCCTATTATAGTGGCACATCAATGGCTGCTCCGTATTACACAGGCTCATTTGCTCTTATTAAACAATACATTGACAGCAACTATCCGTCAATGGCTAAGAAAGAGTCAGCCGAGATGATAAACTCAATTTTGATGAGTACCGCAACCGCATTCAGAGGTTATGGTCAGAGTACGTATTATTCTCCAAGACGTCAGGGCGCAGGTCTTGTTAACCTTGATGCCGCACTGATTTCAAAGGCATATCTCACAACAACCGATAATACTAGACCGAAACTCGAACTAGGTGAGGACACAGATAACACACTTGAAATGTCATTTGTTGTTCACAACATGTCCGCAGATGAACTTACATATACACCGAACTTTGTTGCTTTAACCGACAGTTACAGAAAGTCTGGTGATACTTATATCAATACTCTCACGGCTAAAAAGCTTACTGAAAAAACTCAGTATACACTTGAATATATTAAGGGTGTGAATGATGACGGAACGATTACGGTTTCAGCGAAAGGCAGCACAAAAATTTCACTTAAGGTAACATTTAAAGATTCTGTCATTGAAGCGCAGAAAGTTGCATTTAAAAACGGTTTCTTCCTTGACGGCTTCATTTTCCTTGAATCTGAAACTCAGCCCACACTTTCGATTCCTTATATGTCATTCTTCGGCGATTGGGATAACGGCAATATATTTGATAACACAATGTATGACGGCGAACCGTCTTATCTCGGCAAGCAATGGGGTCTTATGGTGACTGACGGCGATAATTACTATCCGATGGGTGCAAATATCTTTGAGGATGAAATCGAATATAACATCGACAGTAAATATTGTGCATTTTCAAAGAATGCTTTTGGCTACACCCGGATGCTTGAAAATCCTTATGTAACAGTCAGTGTCGGATTATTGAGAAATTGCAAGCGTATGGACTATAATCTGTTCACAAAATCAGGTTTCTTCAGATATTGCGGTTCAACCATGCTCGATTATTGCCGCAAGACCATCAACCCGAATAAATCAAACATAGGTGTTCTCTGGGGCGGCGGAGGACTTATAAACGGCAATGAATATGTTTATAAGGTTTCAACAACACCGCACAATATGTCAACAGGAAGAACAACAATTGAATTTCCGTTCATTGTTGACAACGATGCCCCAACAATTGAATCATGCACATATGAAAAGACATCCGACGGCAACATTCTTAAAATTAAGATTCACGATAACCGCTATGTAATGGGCTTTGAAGTGCTATCGGAATATGGTGACAGCATAGCCAAAGTTTCATTCAAGGGTGTTGACCCTGTTGACGGAACATATACCTATGAAATGAACGTCAGCGAATGCGCAGGCGACGATTTTGATGCATATGAATATGATTCAATATCTGTTTATGTTCTTGACTATGCATATAACGAAACTTTTTCAACAATTGAACTTAATGATAAATATGTTATTGAGCCGGAGATAAGCTTTGATGTTGTGCCTGAAATTAAGTCATATTCTTTCACTCAGAACACACCTGTTGTTGAAATCGACTCTCAGAAAGAAACCGAAACAGTCGGAGGACCGTTTTCAAAAATTATAGATGCATTGAGAAATATTTTATGAAAAATCAGCTCTGCCTTGCAAGACTACAGCAGGGCAGAGCCATGAATATTTATATGTAGTCGGAAAGGCTATGGTAATCATATGCATAAAAATTCACTGACCAAAGGCAGAAAACTCGGATATTGTGCAGGTATAGCTACTGAATCAATTTTGTATAATATGTATTATACGTATTATCTGTTTTTTCTGACCGATGTCGCTCACATGGGTGCAGGACTTGCGGGTACTGTAAGTCTTATTTCTGTTATATGGGATGCTGTTACTGACCCTATCATCGGACACTTTGCTGATAAACCCGGTGCTGATAAGCGCAAATTTATGCTTAGGGCGGCATTCCCGGTTGGTATCACATTTATCGGTGCATTTTTGCCTCTCGGTGAGCAAAGTGACATTGTCAAATTCATTTTCTATACAGCAATGACAATGCTTTTCTGGCTTGCATATACAGTTTATACCATTCCGTATTATGCGGTTGTTGCGGAAATCACTGAGGACTATGACGAGCGTACGGCAATCAGAGGAACAAGTTCAATGTTTAACACAGTATGTATTTTCATCGGCAATGCTGTTCCGTCTGTACTTCCGGGCTTATTTGTCGGTATGGGTGTCACTCTTGCACTCGGCTGGATATTGACAGCTGTGATTCTTTCGGTGATTGCTGTAGCAGTTGCAGTAGTTGCGTCGCTTAGTCTTAAGGGTGTACATCTTAAAAAGGCGAGTGAAACAACTGAGAAGAAAGAAAAATTCAGTGTGAAAGAATATGTTCAGATATTGAAAATCAAACCGTTCAGATGGTTTGTTATGTTCGTATTCTTCTTCCTTATTGCTTCTTCAATGATTCAGACGAATTTTGCTTATCTTGTTCAGGGCAGACTCGGTATGAGCAGCGATGATATGGTTATCGTTATCGTAACCCTTGTTGCGGCAATGGCGGTATTTATTCCAATTATCACAAAAGTTGCCGAGAAAACCGACCGCAGAAAAACAAGTATAATTTTCATTTCGATAATGTTTGCAGCCCTTGTTGTTATCCGCCTTATCGGAATTGACAACACTGCTATGCTCATTGCATCTGTTATAGCCTGCGCAATTGGTCTTGCATGCTTTTGGACGGTGTTCTATTCAATGGCATATGACCTCGTTGAAGTTGACGAATTTGTTAACGGAAAGCGCCGCGAAAGTATGATAACTGCTTTTCCTCAGTTCTTTCAGAAATTCGGCGCAGCAATTGGTATGTGGATAACGGGTCAGGTTCTTGATCATTCAGGATATGACGGAACAGCTTTGGTTCAGTCAGAAAGCGCAAGAGATGCAATTGAAAACATTGCGACGGTAATTCCCGCCGTGTTCCTTGTTTTGTCAATAGTTGGACTTGTTCTTTATCCTGTTACAAAGTCACGTTTTGCCCTTCTTTCAAATCAACTTGAGTTAAAGCGTCAGGGCAAGCAGACAAGTTGCGAGGGACTTGAAAAACTCATTTAATCGGAGGAAATCATGCTTAATATAAATCACGTCACAAAAAAATACGGAAAAATTATTGCAAACAATGATATTAATTTCAGTATTGCAGACGGTGAAATTGCTGTTTTGCTCGGGCCGAACGGAGCAGGTAAGTCAACTATCATCAAGTGCATTGCGGGACTTCTTCGCTTTGACGGAGAAATATCCGTCTGCGGTCTGCCGAACAAGTCGCTTGCCGCAAAGCGTATACTCGGCTATGTTCCTGAAATGCCTGCTGTTTATGATCTTCTTACAGTTCGAGAGCACCTTGAATTCGTGCTTCGTGCATATAAAATGACCGACGACGGAATCATTGACAGCTTGCTTGAACGTTTTGAACTTTTTGATAAAAAAGATAAACTGGGTAAGGAACTTTCAAAAGGTATGCAGCAAAAGCTTTCGATTTGCTGCGTACTGGTTCATAGGCCAAAGGTCGTTATTTTTGATGAACCGATGGTCGGCCTTGATCCTCATGCAATTAAGCAGTTGAAAGAGATTTTTGTTGAACTGAAAAACCAAGGTGCCTCAGTGCTTATAAGTACACATATGCTTGACAGCGTTGAAAGCTATTGGGATGCCGCATATATTATGAAAGACGGCTTATTCTGTGCTGAAAAGCATGCGGAAGATGACGACGGAAAAAGCCTTGAAGAGTTGTTTTTTGAAATTACGGAAGGCGGTAAAGCGCAATGAGTTCATTGATTTATCTGCTTTCAAAAAAGGCAAAGAACAGAATCAGAGAGGCGCTTCACAGACCGTCTGAGATTATTGTAATCATCCTTTTTCTGTTTCTGATGTTTTTTACATTCTTTGCCGGTGAAACTGCCGAACAGCCTACGGCTTTTCGCAGTATGGATGAGTTTTATGCAATAGTACTTGCACTTTATGCCATGATTTTTGTTTTGTCAGCTAAAAGCGGCTTTGTTAACGGCGCGTCAATGTTTTCCATGGCAGATGTGAATTTGCTTTTTCCAAGTCCGCAAAAACCGAGAAGACTACTCACTTTTGGCTTGCTAAGTCAATTGGGACGTTCCTTGATGCTCGGATTCTTCATTTTGTATCAATATACTTGGGCACACGATGCTTACGGTATTTCGCTACCTGTTCTTTTTGCAGTTCTTATCGGATACGGTGTGACGGTGTTTTTGTCGCAGATGCTTGCCATGGTGATTTATTCTTTCACTGCCGGAAGTGATAAAAAGAACAATATCTGTAAGGCCGTATTTTATATTGTTATTGCGGCATTTGCAGGTTATGTAATAGTGTCTGCATATCTTAAAGGCGGAGAATTAATTCCCAACATTGTTTCCGCCGCAAATTCAGTGCTGATGAAATTCTTTCCCGTTGCAGGTTTTGTTCAGCTTGGTGTTACGGGTGTGATTTCGGGCAAATGGACTTGGCTTGCAATAAGCATCGGTTGTGTCGTTGCTTTCTGCGGTTTATATTATGCGCTTATCTCAATGCTCAACTCAGATTATTATGAGGATGTTCTCAAAGCAACCGAAGTTTCATTTTCTGCAATCACTGCAAGAAAAGAAGGTAAGGCGATTGAGGTTGCACCGAGAAATGTTAAACTTGGCAAAACAGGCTTAAAAAAAGGCGAGGGCGCATCAGCTATTGCCGAAAAGCACAAAATTGAAAACAGAAGAAGCAAAATTCTTCTGCTGGACATAACAAGCATTGTTTTCATTGTTATAACAATTGCCTTTGCATGGATAGCTAAAGACGTAACTATGGCTTTTGTCTTTAATATATATATGTCACTTTTTGTTGTTGGAACGGGTCGCTGGGCTAAGGAGCTGATTTTGCCCTATGTTTATCTCATACCCGAACCGCCATTTAAAAAACTTATCAATATGCTCAAAGAGCAGATTCCGTCAATGATTGCGGAAAGTGTTGTAACATTTGTTCCGCTTTATTTCCTTACTGATTGCACAATCGGAGATATTGTGGGGATGGTTGTTGCAAAAATAAGTTTTTCATTTCTTTTTATAGGTGTGAATCTTATTTTGCAAAGATTTTTCGGCAACGGTGGAAACAAGGTTTTAATCATGTTCCTTTATGTTTTCATGGCAATGCTTGCATGTGTTCCGTCAATTGCTGTATATGCGGTTATGGCAATGACTGAGTATCTTTTGCCATCTGTTACGATGCTTATTATGGCTGCGGTCAATGCTTTGATATCAATTATTATCATATTCTGCTGCCGAAACATTCTTCAGACAGCAGAGTACAACAATAAATGAGTAGAAAACTTTTCTGAGAGAGGAGAAAAACAATGAAAGGAATTATTCTTGCAGGTGGATCGGGAACAAGATTGTATCCTATAACGATGGTTACATCCAAACAGTTGCTTCCTATTTATGATAAACCCATGATATATTATCCGCTTTCAACCCTTATGATGGCCGGTATAAGAGATATACTGATTATATCTACACCAACGGATTTACCTAATTTCGAGCGCCTTCTTGGCGACGGAAGTGAGTTTGGTGTCAATCTTTCCTATGCTGAGCAACCCTCTCCCGATGGACTGGCACAGGCATTTATTATCGGCGAAAAATTCATCGGCGGTGATGCATGTGCAATGATTCTTGGCGACAATATATTTTACGGTGACGGCTTTAGTGCCACGTTGAAAAATGCCGCCGCAAATGCAGAAAACGGAATTTCAACAATTTTTGGTTATTATGTTGATGACCCCGAACGTTTCGGTGTTGTTGAATTTGATGAAAATGAAAAGGTTATATCCATTGAGGAAAAGCCGAAAAATCCAAAGTCGAATTATTGTGTAACAGGATTGTATTTTTATGATAACACTGTTTGCGGCAAAGCGAAAAATGTTAAGCCATCGGCAAGAAATGAACTTGAAATAACGGATCTCAATTTGATGTATCTGAACGAGGGGAATCTCGCTGTCAAACTGCTTGGCAGAGGTTTTGCGTGGCTGGATACCGGCACAGTAGAAAGCCTGAACGAAGCATCAAACTTTGTCAGAATAATCGAGGGCAGGCAGTCTATAATGATTTCCGCTCCGGAAGAAATTGCTTTCAATTATGGCTGGATAACACGTGATAAACTGCTTGAATGTGCTGAAAAATACGGGAAATCGCCATACGGTAAGCATTTGAGAAAAGCGGCGGACGGCCAATATAAATATTAATTTTCATATCTAAACATAAAAGTACCTCCTGTAGCAGTATAAAATAACTGCTGTGGGAGGTGTATTTTTTACACTGTATGATTCCCCCTAATTTTGATGTGCATTTTATAGGTTTATAGTATAAATAAGGGAAAATATGAAAAAGGAGCGTGATAATATGAGTTATCCTAAACTTGCAAACTGGATAAGATTCAAAAAAGTAAGTGAAAATGAGTATATTGCAAAAAATCTTCTTTCGAACACAGAATATAAACTCAGTGCATATGCCGTTTGGTTTATACGTCAGCTTGACGGCCAAAAAGATCCACACGAAATTGATAAAAATATTCCTAAAAACGATTGCGATATGTTTATTTGCCGTTTGCGCAATAAGGATATTATCAGAGATAAGCGCTTTCTTTCAAAATCATTGCTTGATTTTTATATCACTTTATGGCAACCGAAAATAGGTTTATTATCACGTGTCTTTTCGTTCTTTATAAATCTGATTCTTCTTGTTTCGTTCTTGCCGATGCTTGTTTTTTCCTTGTATTACTTTATAAATAATATCAATGATTTAAGCGGGGATTATATACTTATAGGCAGTTATTTCGGCTTGTTTGCAGGAATGTTCTTTCATGAATTCGGGCATATATTAGCTTGCCTTGCAAATGGCGGCCGTGTTTTTGAAATGGGTATCGGATTTCATTTCTTCCTGCCATGTGCATATGTGCTATTAAATAGTAATTCAATAAAAAGCAGGCTGAAAAGAGTTCAAGTAAGTGCCGCCGGAATAGAAATGAATTTTCTGCTTGCGTCCATTTTTCTGATTATGTCGGTACATTTTTATGAATTTAGTGGTTTTCTTCTCGGCGCAGCTGTTAACAATGCTTTTCTTGCATTGATCAATCTTTCGTTTGCAAATGGTTTTGACGGTATGGCAATTATGCAGGAACTGCTCGGTATTGACGGACTGGTCGATAAGGCGAAACAAACTTTATCAAGTGAATACAGACGTCGTATGTTGAGAAATAAAGGGATAAGCGGTAAAGCTGTTATTGCAGTTTTTCGCATGATTAAGGTTATACAGATTGTTGTTCCCTTGCTGATTGCAGTGAACATTTTGGGGGTCGTTTTATGGTTCAGATAGGTAAAACAAAAATATCCGGCTATCTTCAACTGCTTGCGGGTATAATACCGTTGAGTTTGTCAATTGCCTTCGTTTTGCGTAAGTCGATCGTGTTGCTGATAGTTATGATAGCGTCCATGTTTCTTGTTATTGCGGTTATGCCGATTTGCAGGAAAATGGAGAACATGTGGATGTTTCTCCTCGTGGCGATGGTGGGAATTCCTATAAACATATTTGTTATATATTACATAATTTTATCTGATTTTTTAGGGATCGATTTTTTTATCGGTAAGCTGTTGTGGAGCACCTTGCTTTATTGCATATTTTTCAGCATCGAACAAATTATTTTTGGAGTTTTGGCGAGAATCATTTGGAAAAAACAGCGTAAAATCAAACTTTAACAGAAAAAGCGACAAGATGGAAATCCTGTCGCTTTTGTGTTGTGTTCTTACAGCTGAATTTGGAACGGAAGATTTATATATTCATCAGTTTCGATTGCGCCTTCTTCAAACACGATAAAAGTATTTATGCTGTCCTCGTAATAAATCTCATCGTTTTTGACGTCTACTTCAAGTATGAGAGTTGAGTCATCCGAAATGCAGTCGAAGTTGATTTTTTCTCTGAGCAATACTGCATTGCCTGATGTTTGGCAGATATATGCATCACCGACCTGCTCAGCTTCAGTACCGATATCGTCAAGTCTTACGGTGACTTTTTGAATCAAGGCTTTCTTAACATTTTTACTTGCTGATGCGGTTGATACATCAATGTATGTTTTGCCGTTATTTGCCGTGTCACCATCGCTGTGCTTTGAAATAACATAAAGCGGAGCCGGGTCTGTTATTGGTTCTGTTGTTTCGGGTTCAGTCGTTGTTGGCTCGGTGGTGGTAGGCGGTTCGGTTGTTGTCGGAGCCTCGGTGGTAGTCGGTGCTTCTGTTGTAGTTTCCGTTGTAGTCGGCTCAGTTGTTGTGGTAGGTGCTTCGGTGGTGGTAATAACAACGGTAGTAACAGGTTCTGTTGTTGTCACTGTTGTAATGCTTGTTTCTTCGGTTGTTACCACTGTGGTTTCAGGTTCTTTGCCGCCTGTCACAGCTTTGAATACAAAAACAAACACTATGATAAGCACTACTGCAAGAATCGGGATAAGAATGAGCAATTTTTTATTCTTTTCAGCGTTATCTGCTTCATCGTCCTCGTCGTCATCATTGAATGCATCGGAATATTCATCTCTTGCGCGTGAGTCATCATCTGAATCAGATGTATATGAATCAAAATGAATGTCAGCGTCGTTTGCAACGCGGTATCCGTTAACCTGCGGTATCACCTGAGTCTGATCAATGCCTGTGTCGATGCCTGATGAAAGTATGTATCTTTGAAGATCGCTGTCAAGCAGTCTTGGGTCAGCATATCTGTCCTCGGACTTGAAAGCGGCCGCTTTAAAAATGATTTTTGCAAGCGGGAGATCAGCGTTGGCAGGTTTCGGCAAAAGTTCACCGCTCATGCGTCTTTCAAAAGCACGTTGTCTGTCTGCCGGAGAAATCGGGGCAGGGAAGTCCGGCAAAAACGGCATCCTGTTATTGTTCATAAATTTATACATCAGAACACCGAGCGAGTATATGTCAGAGCAATAGTCGTTGGTCTCACTGCGAAGTACTTCGGGTGCAAGATAAGTTGAAATTTCCTCAACCTTATCGCCTACTGAATCGACCGATGCGATGCCGAAATCACCGAGTTTGTAGTTACCGTCTTTATCAACAAAAATGTTTTCGGGTTTTACTTCTCTGTGCATGATTCCTGCCTGACGGAAACCCGCAAGTGCTTTGCAAAGATCTGATCCCATTTTTGCAATTTCACCTGTGTTGATCTTATCGAGTGAAAGATAATCACTAAGCGGTGTCAGCAACTCCATGAGGATTATAACATAGAAACAATTAAATTCTCTGACGATTTGATAATTGTCAAATCTCACGATGTTTGTGTTGGCACGAAGAAACATCATTTTATCCATGTTTTTCTTCAGGCTGCTCTCAAGAACATCAAGATATTGTGACGGAGTTTCATATTTGCCCGAAGCCATAACTCGGTTGAAATCCTGTTCACTTCTGGGAAATCTGATTGTTTTCAGTCCGAGATACTGTGTGTCAGTGTTTTCGGTTCGGCTGACTCGATAAATTACAGAACTTCTGCCTTGAGCAACCATATTTTCAACGTACCATGAGCCAAACAGCGGTTCAAAATTACGAAGTTTTTCTATTGTCATAAAACCAACCCCTTTTTGAGTATGATTATTTTTTCTTTTTGCGCTGAACTTTTCTTTTGTTTCCGTGCTCGTCAACAATATAAGTGCTTTCGAGGTTTGAAACAAGGCTTTCACGGAATGCGGCAACATATGCCTGACGAAGAATCTTTTGCTCTTCTTTTTCAGCCTCAGTTAAACCTTCCGGTGTTTTTGATTTACGCGAAAGCTCATTGATTCTGTTGATTTGTTCCTGTGTTACCATATTAACTTTTGTATCTCCTTTATTCCCATTCTTTCCAGACATCCGGTTGATATCCGATTGTTGCCTTTTTGCCGTTTCTGACGATCGGTGTTTTAAAAAGTTCCTGATTTTCAAGAAGCTTTTCTTCTTTTGCTTCTTCCGATGCCAGATATTTGATGAATGAACTGTCATATTTTTTTGATTTTTCATTAACAAGGTCATCGAGTTTGCATTTCAGAGCCGTTTTGATGCTGTTGTATTCGCCTTTGCTCATGCCGTATTTTGCAAGATCAATGAACTGAAACTTGATTCCGCGTTCTTTAAAATATCTTTGCGCTTTTTTTGTATCAAAACATTTTGATGTTCCGTAAATCTGAATATTCATGATGTATCCTTTCGCCGTGTTACTGCTTAATACTATATCATAAATTCAGGTCGCAATCAAGTGGTTATATTTATTTCATTTCCATCTCAAACTGTATAACCTCATCAGCAGAAAGTATCGGTGTGATGTTCTCTCCGTTTTGCCGTCTGAGATAGTTCCTAGTAATCTTTGTTACTGTGCCGGAAAGAGCCAACAATGCAATAAGGTTTGGTATTGCCATTAATCCGTTGAAAACATCAGAGATTCCCCAAACAATATTCAGTTTGGCAACTGCTCCCACAAATGCAATCACAACAAAAATAATTCTGTAGATACCGACAGCTTTTCTGCCGAACAGGTATTCAATTGCCTTTGTGCCGTAGAATGACCAGCCGATAATCGTTGAGAATGCAAACAGCGCGATTGCAACCGAAAGCATGATTGCCGCCACACTGCCGAATTGCTGTGAAAAAGCAAGGGTGATGAGCGAAACACCGTCAACACTTTCAAGCTTGATGTCAGTGATCTCACCGTTTTTGTCGGCAATTCCCGTCAGAGCCATAATGTTGGTGTAGGAGTAATCACCATTGCCTTTGAGTTGAACACCGAACTGTTTGCCGTTTGCCATAGCGGTGTAAGTTTCACCGTCTGCGCTTTTTTGAATGACCTCGCTTGCTTCAATGTCGGTCAGCATGACTTTGCCGCCGTCTGATGTATCGTCTGACTTTATGCATACATATTGCGTTTGTGTGGATATATTTTCCAGTGCTTTATCAAGCGGCTTTGCATCAACCTGAGTGGAAAGCAGAACAAATGCCGTCATAGTGCAGACTATCATAGTGTCAACAAAAACTTGGAAAATACCCCACATACCTTGCTCAGCAGGTTCTCTGATATTTGAAGATGAACCGACTGTTACCGATGCACCGAGGCCGGCTTCGTTTGAAAATATACCTCTTCGAAATCCCATTGAAATGCATTTTTTTATCGCGATGCCGCCTGCTGCACCGAAAACCGCCTTGAATGAAAATGCATTTGAAAAAATTGAGCCAAATACGTATGGAATAAAATTGAAATTTGAAAGAAATATCCACAACGTTGCGGCGATATAAAAAAGTGCCATGAACGGAACAAGCTTTTCCGTAACATTGCCGATTCTCTTAATACCGCCTGAAATTACAAGTAGAGTGATAACCGCAAGTACTGCCGCGGTGATATAAACCGAAACACCGAACGATGTATGAAGCGAATCAGAGATTGAATTAGCCTGCGTCATGTTGCCAATGCCGAACGACGCTCCAATGAGAAACAGAGCGTAAACTATTGAAAGCGGTTTTGCGATTTTCCCGATATGCTTTTTCCTGCTAAGGCCGTCTTTTATATAATACATCGGACCGCCTGACCACTCGCCGTCTGCGTTCTTTTTTCTGTAATATATTCCGAGTGTGTTTTCTGCATAGCTTGTCATCATGCCGAAAAATGCGGAAATCCACATCCAGAACACTGCACCGGGACCGCCTGCGGATATTGCGGTTGCAACACCTGCAATGTTGCCTGTTCCGATTGTTGCGGCAAGAGCGGTTGAAACTGCCTGAAACTGACTGATTGCAGATTTGTCCTTAGTATTTCTGACATCATTCTTTTTGAAAATTGCAAAAAGGGTGTTGTCAAGCCAAAGACGCATTTTTGAAAATTGGAAGAATTTCAAAATCACAGTGAAAAATATTCCCGTGCCGATGAGAATTGCAATTGTGGGCACACCCCAGACGACTGAATTTAATTTGTTGATGATGCTGTTTAAAGTTTCGAGCATGTTTTCACCTCAGTATGTTTCGATAGTTGATATATATGAAATTTTCCACATAAGTACAACCTTGTAAAAACTATTGTGTCATGTTATAATTTATGGGAGTAGTCACTGCGAGAATTTATTTGCCGTGTGTTTTCGCGCCGCAGACGGGGAAACACAAATTAAACTCCGTATTTGGGATACTCCTTAATTTATAAGTAATGCGTAAATGAAGAGGTAAGTAAAATGGGAATTTGCTATATTATCGGAGCAGGTGAGTCCGATGTGATTAATATAGAAAAAAGAGCCGATGATTTTGTTATCTGTGCTGACGGCGGTGCGGATGCCGCTGAAAGGAATGGGATCACACCTGATTTGTTTGTTGGAGATTTTGACTCACTCGGACGTGTTCCGAAAGGAGAAAACGTGATAGTACATCCGACTGAAAAAGATGAAACAGACTCACTTCTTGCAGTCAACTGCGGCCTTGAGCGCGGATATAAAGATTTTATCATGTATGGTATGCTCGGCGGAAGATTGGATCACACCTATGCTAACATACAGCTTTTGATGTATCTTTGCGAAAAAGATGCAATCGGAACGCTTATAGGCTGTGGATATAAAATCACTGCAATTAAGAATTCGCGAGTTGATTATGATGAAACTGAAAGCGGAATGATATCTGTCTTTTCGTTTATACCCGAAAGCCGCGGTATTACGATAAGCGGACTTAAATATGAAGTGAGTGACTTTACACTTAAATCGACTTTCCCGATGGCAGTCAGCAACGAATTTCTCGGAAAAAAATCATATATCGAAGTCAAAGATGGCGCTTTAATTATCATGTCTGAGATTAAGTGATGGCAACAAAAAAAGACTGTTGAGAAAGGTGCAGGATGCCGTTTTCTTCGACTCGAAGCCGTACAAAGGTACTACGAGAGGGAGAAAAACGACAAGTGCACAAAATTCAGCGGCACAGTTTAATACTTTGTCGCTGAATTAGATGGCAGAATTTATCTCTTAAAAGAATACCTTTACTCCCATTTATTTCTTTGTGCACGTTCATGCGCCTTTATCGACAGTCTTAAAGGAACTGCCGATTGACAGTTCCTTTAAATGTTTATGTTATTTTCTCTGCGGTATCATAACTTGAACATAATTCATAAGCTAAAACGCATATTAACAAAATCAATCATTATCAAGCAGTGATTTGTAAAACTCGCAGTAATCATTTCTTTTGGCATTTGTGAAGTTGATTGCTTCTCTTGGATGGCGGTTAAGCTGACCTGTGAACATGTACTGAAGGTCATAACCCCAAACGATGCCCTGCTCTTTCAGCGGAAGCATGTATTTTTCAATGAATCTAAGCAAACTGTAAAGATTATATTTCGGGTTTCTCAAAAATCCGAGAAGCAGTTCCATTGCGCAGTTGCCGGCACCTCTGCCCATGCCCTGTGCAGTTGCGTCAAGATAAGATACACCGTAAGATAAGGTTTCGATTGTGTTTGCGAAAGCAAGATTTTGATTGTTGTGAGCGTGGAAACCAACCTTTTTGCCTGCTTTTTCTGCTGCATCAATATAAATCTTTGCAAAGTCAGATGCATTTTCGGGGTAGAGTGAGCCGTAGCTGTCAACAAGATAGATAACATCAACGCTTGACTGACAAAGCATGTCGAGAGCTTCATCAATCTGATTTGAGTTTGCCTGAGAAATTGCCATGATGTTGCATGTGGTTTCATATCCAAGTTCATGGAAATATTCAATCATTTCAATTGCTGACGGAATCTGATGAATATAGCAGGCAACGCGAACCATGTCGATAACACTTTCGCTTTTGGGAAGGAAATCGGTTCTGAAATCGCATCTGCCTACATCGGCCATAACTGCGATTTTCATGTCAGAAACATTGTCGCCGACGATTGCACGAAGATCTTCTTCTTTGCAGAATTTCCACTTGCCGTAGTCTTCTTCGTTAAAAAGCTGTCTGCTGGCTTTATAGCCGAATTCCATATAATCAACGCCGCTTTTGATGTTCGTCTTGTAAAGTTCAGTGACGAACTCGTCGGTGAATTCAAAATTGTTGCACAGACCGCCGTCGCGTATTGTTGCGTCAACAACCTTAATGTCGGTTCTGACGGTCATAAGATTACCTTTTCTTTTTTCCATAGATTGTACACCTCTGTATTTTACACTTTAATACTTTAAAGCGCCTTAGTGGGTGATATTATAACACCAATACTTGATTTTGTCAACACGTTAAATAATTTTTGGCATGTTCGCAGTGAGATTTTATTTGTGTTTTGAATACTCCTATAATTTTTTGTTGACAGATTCAAAAAAAGTAGTATAATCAAAATGTTGATTTAAAATATGAAAGGAAGATGAACATGAAATTGAAAAGAATTATTGCTGTTGCAGTTGCAATGATCATTGCATTGACACTGCTTTGCTCATGTTCTAAATCTGATTCCAAGGAGGACAACACAATGAATCATCCGCAAGTTAACGTTAAAATGGAAAATGGCGGCGAGTTTACAATTGAACTTTACCCCGAATATGCACCTGCTACGGTTGAGAATTTCCTCAAGCTTGTCAATGAGGGATTCTACAACGGTCTGACTTTCCACAGAGTTGTTGAAAACTTCATGGCTCAGGGCGGCGACCCGGACGGCACAGGAATGGGTGGCAGCAAGGACAAAATCAAAGGTGAATTCAGTTCAAACGGTTTCACTCAGAACACACTTTCTCACACGAGGGGTGTTATCTCAATGGCAAGAAGCGCTCAAAACGATTCAGCATCAAGTCAGTTCTTCATTTGCTATACAGACAGCTGTGTTGCTCTTGACGGAAGCTATGCCGCTTTCGGTAAGGTAATCAAAGGCATGGAGGTTGTTGATGATTTCTGCAAGAATGAAATGACCTATAACTCGATGGGTGAAAAAGCATCTCCTGTTGAACCTATTTATATTGATTCGATGACTGAAGTTAAATAAGAATCCGAAACATCGCCATGTATCTTATTGGCGATGTTTTTTGTTGAAAATATCCATTTGAAATATTATTTATTTTGTGCTATAATTAAACATACAACAGACAAGATATTAAATCCAAAAGATTTATATGTGTTATCCGTGTTTATATTGAACCTGCCGATAGCCGGGCATGTCCCCTTGCTGAATTTGTGAAACGGTATGCATTATCGTGAAAAGAATTGAAGGAGGTTGCGGTGCGGGCGCTCAGATGAAATGTTTTATTTCATTTTGAGCAGTGTTCTGTATCGCATGGTGATTATCATGTATAAGTCCGGTGACACTGTTATTTATCAAAACACAGGTGTATGCAAAATTGTTGATATCAGATATGAAGCCTTTGGAAAATCAAGGGTTAAATATTATGTTCTTAACCCGCTTTGCGATACTTGCAGCACAAAAATTTATGTTCCTGTCGGAAGTGAAGACGGCAAATTCAAAGCTGTTGTGTCAGGTGAAGAAATTGCCGAATTAATTGAGAAAGTGTCAAAATGCAAGCCTGTGTGGACAGACAACGATAAACTGCGTGATGAACGATTCTCTCAGGTACTTGCTGATGGCGACCGTGTTTGTATAATGAAAATGATCAGCGAAATTCATGCTAAACGGTCTGAACGTGCCAAAGAAGGTAAGCGGCTGAAAATCAACGATGAGCGAACACTAAGAACAGCCGAAACTATAATAGGCAGTGAATTTGCATTTGTGTTGGGAATTGAGCCTGACGCTGTCGGAAAATATATAGTTGACAGATTGAAAGTAAATAAATAAAAACATAGTTTCCAATATTAAAAGGCAATGCTGAGAAATTGATTCAGCATCGCCTTTGTTTTTATTTTTTATATGCGGGGAAACATCTGCCGTTATAGGTATCTAGTCCGCATACTTAATCGATCAGCCGAGATTGATAAACATCTCTTTCAAATCTTCAACGCTCAGCTTAACAGGATTGTTTGCCATAAGAGGATGCTTCTGACATTCCTTTGCAAGCATATCAATTTCAACATCACCGAGTTGCGAAATCGTTGTGCAAAGGCCTGCAATCTTTTTTAAACGAACGATTATATCAGCAAGAGCCTTTGTGTTTTCAACTCCGACAGCTTTGGCAAGCTGCTCAAGTCTGCTGTCATTATTAATCATCATCAGTGAATCAAGCGTTAGTGCACATGCTTCGCCGTGAGGAAGATGATAATGTGCAGAAAGAGGAAAACTGCATGCGTGACATGCGGCTGTTTTCGGTACTGCAAATGCAAGACCTGCAAGCAGTGAGGCACATGACATATTTATTCTGGATTCCTTGTCGCCGATTTCATATGATTTTTCAAGATTGGCAAGAATGAGTTTTATGCTTTCGATTGCCAATGCATCTGTGATTGGCTGATGGTTAATGCTCCAATATGCTTCGATTGCATGAGTGAACGCATCAATGCCTGTTATCATGGTTGTTTTTGCCGGTACAGTCATTGTAAGTTCAGGGTCAACAATGCAAACTGTTGGCATGAAAGCAGGATTGTGGATACTTTTCTTTTCGTTACCGTGACTGATAACAGAAACTTTTGTAACTTCTGAGCCTGTTCCTGCCGTTGTTGGAATAGCAACAATTTTAGCTGTCTTTTCGGGAAAAGCAGGTGAGAGATAATGCTCATACGGAGCAATCTCGCTGTAAGCGCATGCGGCCGCAAATTTTGCTGTATCAATTGCGCTTCCGCCGCCGAGAGCAATTACAGTATCAGCATTATTTTCCTTGATGAGTCTGACGGTTTCCTCTGCGCCCGAAAGCAAAGGGTTGGGTTGAACACTGCAATAGACGGCCTTGATCTTATTTGAACTTTTCATGAGTTCATTGCATTTTTCGGTGAAAAATTTGCTACTTACGAGTACACAGTTTTCAGCGTTTATTTCATCGAGTATTGCTTCAAGCTCTGCAAGTTTACCGAATCCGAAATGAATTTTGACCGGCTGCTCATAAATAAAATTATTAATCATAAATATTCATAGCCTTTCCGAAGATAATCTTTTTTGATATTTTACCATTGTGCTTTGCTAAAGTCAACAGAAAATAATAGTCATAACTTGCGATATCGTCGCTTTTCTACTGCAGGTAGAGTGATTTATAGCTGATTCTACAGCCATAAATTGTTTCGTAGAATCATCAAAGTGTGGTGTAGGGTGACAAATGCATGTCAATGTCATAAAATGGATGACATGGAAAAGGAGTGATTGACATGCATTTCGAAGCAGTGCAGTTGCCAAACTATACGAGAAAAGAAGAACTATTCAATGCGATTTCACATGCGGTCGGAATCTTTTTCGGCTTAATTACATTCTGTCTTTGTTTCAGCAAAGCAACAAATATGACCGGTTATCTCGGAGCGGTTATTTACAGTTTGTCAATTATAACACTTTATACGGCATCAACTATATATCACGCACTCGAACCAAGTTTAGTTAAAAAAATCATGCGCGTAGTTGATCACGCTGTTATATATGTTTTGATATCAGGAACGAGCATAACATTGATGCTGCTTGCGGTTTATCCATATAATAAGCCTCTTGCAATTGCCATGATAAGCATAAGCCTTGTTATAGATATAGTCGGAACAGCACTTACTTATATCAACCAGGAAAAGTTCAAAACTGTTCAGATGGTATTGTATATGTTTCTCGGCTGGATGTGTCTTATATTGATGTACCCGATATATAAGAATTGTGAAAATGCCGCAAAGCTGATTTTGTTTGTGCTTCTCGGCGGTGTCGTGTATACAGTTGGCACGACATTTTTAGCACTTGGCAAAAAGAAGAAATACTTTCATGGGATATTCCATATTTTTGTTTTGGCAGGAACGCTACTGCATTTTATAGGTATATATTTATATCTTTATTAAATACTCTAATCCTCTTTCCGCTTTGTTATTCGGCAAAAAAGCTACGACAGATAATGTTGCAGCTTTTTTGCATTTTCAAATAAACTGTTGAATATCTTGCAAATTTTTGTATAATAGTTGCGTAGAAGAATTACTGTTTATTGAACGTTTTAGGAGGTAAAAAATGGCTATTGTAATAAATATCTATTATATTGGCACAAACGGCAGTGCGAGAAAATTTGCCGAAGAAATGCTTGCAAGCGGTGTCGTTGATGAAATTCGTGCAGAGGAGGGTAATCTGAAATATGATTATTTCTTTCCGATGAACGATAGTGAAACAGTGCTTTTGATTGACATCTGGAAGAATCAGCAGGCTTTGGATGTTCATCATTCGTCACCGATGATGGAGAAAATCACTAAGCTACGTGAAAAATATAATCTTCATATGCGCGTTGAGAGATATGTTTCTGATGAAAGCGGTATATCTGCAACGGATAAAGATTTTATTAAAGAGTAAGAAACATGAAGGCATGGCGGCTGTCTGTTGTTTTGTTCTCATACCGGACAATTTTAAGTAATATGGAATAGTGAAGAGGTACGCGGGTTTTATGCTAACACTTTTTGAGTTGACAGAAAAGCAGGAGTATTAATATTCTTTTAGGAGTATGTTTGTAAATTGTGAATGAAACATATCTACACTATATAAATTAAATCAAGAATAGGAGAAAAATACAACTTATGCCCAAACAATCTGAATACCGTTACATCTGTAATCCACTTTTTATCAGGCAGTGATTTTTCTGTCAAGCAATCAATGCAAATTAAGTATATTCGATCCCATATTTAACTATTATTTCTGCGGACGATATCTTTAGACATGTACAATCTTTCACGCATTATAGCCGTATTTGAACACTGCAATGTTCATAAAATTGTAAACAAATCATGGATAAACATTATATAACTTGACAATAAATGTATATTATGTTAAATTTAATGCATACGAGATTTAACTCGTAAAAAAGGATGAACTGATTAATAAGGTGTGTTACTTTAGTTAATCTGTAATTCCAAAATAATAAGGAGAAAGGCGGATACCCATGAACACATTGCTCTCATTTTTTACCACAGCAATACCCAACAAAACAACCCCTGAAATGCTTGAAGAAGTACTTCAAAATCCCAGCGGCCTTAATTGGTACATAGTCCCGATTTTTGTAATTCTTGTCTACCTGATTGTTTCGGAAATTAAAAACAAGAATTACAATGTGGTTTTCGGCGGATTTGCATTTTGGCTTGCCGATGTTTTTAATGAAACCTGGAACTCAATGGTATATGCAACAACAGGGCAGCCTGTTTGGGGAACAACAGCTGCCGGAAACAGTGCATTGCAAATTTTGGTCGGCTATAACATTGAAATTTCGTTCATGTTCTTTATTCTCGGAATGGCAGCATGCAAAATGCTTGCAACCTCAAGAAACAACGAAGGCGAAAGTTTCTGGGACGGCAACAAAAAATGGCGAACCGACCCGCACAACATGTATTACATGGCAAACGTCAAAAGCAAGAATTTAAGCAAGGAATCAAGAGCCATCAAAAGAAAAGCCGTCATTGGCAGAGTTGTCCCGGCTCTTATCGGCTCGGCACTTGCTGTTGTAATTGAGATCCTGCTCAACTACTGTAATGTTCTCACATGGGAAAAATCATGGTGGCAGCCCACAAGACCTCTTATTCTCTTCATCATCGGCTATTGCCCGTTCTTCTTCAGTGCATACATCGTTCACGATTTACCGAGAAAGCGTCAGATACTCGCGGTCAGCATTATGACTGCAATCGTTGCAATTTTGCTGATTATTTCTGGCAGTCTTGGTATGCTTGGACCCCAACTCGTACAGGGCTGATTGCAAACAAACTAAAAAACAAAAGGCGGTGCAAATGCATCGTCTTTTAATGTTAAAACCAATTGTCAGTTGACAAAATTCGACAATAATGATATTCTTATTGAGCAAGGTGACTTGCAGTAGGGATTACTGTATAACAGAATATAGCGGTTATGTTCTCGCTCATTCCATGAGAGGGAATTTTATGACTCCCTCTACATTTACATGAGGGGGTGAATACACATGGAATCATGTTACATTAGAAGAGCTTTTAGCTCTGTTGTCATTGATTGCTTCAATCGTTGACATTTTCGTAAATGTTATCATTGCAATTGTGAATTACATAAAAAAATAACCGCCAATCTCCATTTAGTACGGTTATTTTTTTATTAATCATCTAATGCGAGCATAACTGCTATCGCAGTTTTCCCTACTTTAAATATAATACACCACTTATCAGCACTTTGTCAAGCACAAAGTGTTGTATTTTTCTGTCAAGCTATAGTTGGCATCAATTAGCACTCAAAGATATCTTCTCAGTTCATCAAGCAGACTTTCTTCCTCTTTAATCAGCTTTTCTGCCAAGCGCTGTGCTTTACTGTCTGCCGAAGAATATTTGTTTTTGTAGATACCAAGCTGCTTGATTCCCATGTTGCAGCCGTCGGTCATCAGCGCGGCAATCGTTTCATCAGACGGATCATCGAACAGCTTAACATTGATTTTAGTCCACGACATCGCACGGGCAATCGGATTTGGATCTTTGCCGTTCTCACCGAGAGTGCTGAGCATTTCATGGGTTTCATCGCCGAGCTTTTCATGCTCTTTCAGTGAGTCAGTGAGGATTTCGAGCAAGTGCTCATTTTTAACATTATCAAGCACTTCTCTAATTGAGTTAACGGCTGTCTTTGTTCCGCTGTCACATTCTTTTAAAAGGTATACAGTGTCATTGGTCATAGTGGTTCTCCTTTCGGGTTGTTCACATTTTTTATTTGCAGAGATTAGTATACCCTAATTTTACAGTTATATTTAAGGAACTTAATTAAACTAAAGTTCCTTAAACTCATCAAATCCGGCAATCATGCCTTCATTAAGTGCTGCAAATGTTGTATTTACTGTATTAAAACAGTTTTTTGTGAATATGGTGTACCAAATTAATTGCGAATTACGCATTAAGCATTAAGCATTAAGCATTAAGCATTAAATCCATTCCTGATTCTCAAGCTGTTGCTATCAACGATATCACTCTCACAAACACACACATCACAAAGCCTATGACAGTCGGAATCATGAATGACAGTGCAGTATATTTCATGCTGCCTGTTTCTTTTTTTATCGTCATAAGTGTTGTGGAGCAGGGGAAATGAAGAAGTGAAAACAGGATAAAGCATATACCTGTTACCCATGTCCAGCCGTTTTGTGAAAGAATTGCAAAAATTGAACCGTAGTCGGTTATGTCAACAAGTGTGCCTTGAGAAAGATAACACATAAGTGTAATCGGCAGAACAATTTCGTTTGCAGGAAAGCCGAGGATAAATGCAAGTATGATAACTCCGTCAAGCCCCATAAGTTTGCCGAGAGGATCAAGATAATCTGATGCCAGCGTTATCAGCGCGGTGTCAGCAATTTTGACGTTTGCAAGCAGCCAAATGATAAGTCCCATCGGAGCAGAGATGGAAACCGCTCTTGCAAGAACAAACAAGGTTCTGTCAAAAATGGAACGCACTATCACACTGCCGACTTTCGGCGGACGATATGACGGCAGTTCAAGCGTAAATGATGAGGGTGTACCTTTGAGAAGTGTTTTGGAAAGCAGTTTCGATATCGTTAATGTTACCGCAACACTTAAAATGATGATTGCTGTCAGAATCAGTGCCGCTGATGCTGATTTCACTACCCCGGAAAGCGATGCGACGAAAAACATTGATATGATTGCAATGATGGTTGGAAATCTTCCGTTACACGGCACAAAACTGTTGGTCAGAATCGCAATTAACCGTTCACGCGGAGAGTCGATGATACGACACCCGACAATGCCTGCAGCGTTGCATCCGAAACCCATCGCCATGCATAAACTTTGCTTTCCGCAAGCATTACACTTTTGAAAGCATTTGTCAAGATTGAAAGCCATTCTCGGAAGATATCCGAAATCTTCAAGCAATGTGAACATTGGAAAGAAAATTGCCATCGGCGGAAGCATGACAGAAACTACCCATGCCATGACCGTATATACTCCGTCAATAAGCGGTTCAGTTATCCACCACGCGGCGCCAATGCGATCAAGCAGATTGCGCAGTACATCACCGAATGAGAACAGCACTTTTGATAAAAGCTGTGACGGATAGTTGGCGGCATAAATAGTGATGAAAAAAACAACTGCAAGCATGAGAAGCATAATAGGAACAGCTGTATATTTGCCTGTGAAAATCTTATCAAGTTTTCGGTCAAGCCTGTCGTCACGCGTCTGTGATTTTGTTACCGCTTCGGCAATTTTGTCGCACTCGTTGATGATTGTTGCTGCCATGCTGTCACGAATGGCAGTGTTGTTGATATAGTTGGTATCAAGCAGGGTTTTCGCATGTTTGATACTTTCAGTAAGTACATTGTCATCCTCTATTTTGCAGTCATATTTATTTTCAATTCCGCTGATGTAATCTTTGTCATCATAAATTAAGCGCAGTCTGAAAAATCGACTGTCCTCGAAATTCTCTGTTTTGATACATCTTACGGCAGTTTCTATTTTTGTGTCATAGAGGAACGGCGCTGAATATGACGTGTTACTTTCTTTCAATTCGAGAATTTTTTCTGTCAGTTTATCAAGACCCTTTCCGCCTCTTGCATTGGTTTCAACAACAGGCACATGAAGAACGGAACTCAAAAGTTTTGTGTCAATGTCTATTTTTTTCTTTTTTGCCTGGTCAATGAGGTTTACGCACACGATAACCTTGTTGGTTATTTCGAGAATTTGCAGAACAAGGTTCATACATCTTGCAATCGTTGTTGCGTCGCAAACAACAACTGTCACGTCAGCGTCACCGCCGCAAATGCAATCTCTGGCAACTCGCTCTTCTTCAGAGTGCGGCAAAAGTGAATATGTACCGGGCAAATCCACAAGTGCTATCTCTTTGCCGTCAGCGGAGAATTTCCCGATACTGCTTGTTACAGTTTTTCCGGGCCAGTTTCCGGTATGCTGATTAAGCCCGGTCAAGGCATTAAAGACGGTGCTTTTGCCGACATTGGGATTACCTGCAAGCATAACAACGATATCGCTGCCGCCATATGAGAGCGACTCACCTGCGGCTTTTTTACCGACTGAATCAATCGTCAGACCCATTATGCCACCAACTCCTTAATCAATAGTAATATCAGCAGCGTCCTCGTTGCGTATTGCGATTACGGTATCCCTGACAAGATAAGCAACGGGGTCGCCGAAAATGCTTTTTTGAAGGCAAAGAACACGAGTGCCCTTGACAAGACCGATGTCTTGCAGTCTGCGTCTTATGGAACTGCGAGCCGTCACGCTGTCAACAATTCCGAAATCACCCTCATTAAGAGAAGTTAAAGTATTAATCAAAATCACATCCTTTGAAAAACGATTCTTATTATCATCATATACATGATGTACATTTTGGTTAATGTGTCGACTGCATTTTATGCTTTTTTCAGGTATGCGTGTGGGATATTCGTCAGTTTTGCGCTTGATGCCGCAGAATATATGATGTGTGAACAATGAGCTTGATTAAAAATTAAGTTTTATATAAAAAGAACGTCACATTCGGGTGGAACTCCCCACTTGAATGTGACGTTTGTATATTAAAAAATTACAACTTAATAAATCTACATTTTTTTCAGTGTCATATTGAAAAATCTCAATGTCAGTTTGTGTTTATGTTCGGTCATGTTGAAATCTTCGCCTTTGCGGGAACTTAGAAAGATACCCTTTAAACTCATTGTTAATATCCAAAAGCTTTACCGTATCGATTGTTTCTGAAACATCAATTACCTTATGTTCACCTTCGGCGGAATAGCCGTTGAAGTGCAGACGAAAATTATAGCTGTCAGTTTCCGTTTTTATTTCAATAATGAGATTCGGTTCGGTATAGCAACTGATAAATCCCGATGTTTCCCCTGTGAGAAGTTTCTCAATGTGGCAGACGGTATCTGACAATTCTGTTGTCAGGATACACGGATCGATATATTCAGCCGTGCCTGTTTTAGAAGTGTAAACTAATTTTACATTAAGCCAGTTAGCATCATAAAAGTTGGCGGTTTCAGCAAACTGATAACCCAAAACGCTGAAATCAACCGAACTATGATTGTTTGAGATAAGCATATGTACCCTCTTATTAATTAGTATAGTGAAAAAATGCTTGCATTTCAGCAGATTTTCTGATAAAATAAATATATCATAAACAGTTGGCATTATTCAAGTGTAAAATGAAACAAAAAATTTGAAAATTTTGCCGAAACCACTTGACTTATGTGATTGTAATATGGTAAACTCTTAGTACCTCTGAGTGAGGGCTTTATTTTTGTGCCTTACTGAAGAGGGAGGTCTTAGAGGAAAGTGAGGGTATTTCCCAAGTCTTTCCAAAATAATCCGATAATGGAGGTGCCGTTCATGAGAGTAAAAGTTACTTTATCTTGCACGGAGTGCAAACAACGCAACTACAACACAATGAAAAACAAAAAGAACAACCCTGACAGGCTGGAGATGAACAAGTACTGCAGATTCTGCAAGAAGCACACTCTCCACAAAGAAACCAAATAATTACGGGAGGTATAATCAATGGCTGACAAAGAAAACAAGGCTGCTGAAAATTCAAAGGCTGAAAAGACCGCATCCGATGAAAGTAAGGCCGCCGCAAAAGTTGCCAAGGCTGCAAAGGGCTCAGGTAAAAAATCAGACAAGCCTAATGTATTTTCCCGTATGGGCAGCGGTATAAAGCGTTTCTTCAAGGATTTCAAAGGTGAATCCAAGAAAATCGTTTGGCCGGATGCAAAAACTGTCCTCAAAAGCACAGGTGTAGTAATTCTTGTTGTGGCAATTGTTTCAATTATCATTTGGGGTATTGATACAGGTCTTACAGCAGGTATTTCAGGACTTAAGCATCTTGCTGCCGGTGAGGAAACAACAGTATCAGAAACTGTGGCTGATTCGGATGAAGAAACAACAGTAGCTGAAACAACAGCGGAATCAGACTCTGAAACAACAACAGAGGCAGAAACAACCGCAAAAGCAGAATAATCGGCAGGAGGTGTAACTATGGCTGAAAATGCCAGATGGTTTGTTGTACACACCTATTCAGGTTATGAAAACAAAGTTGCTTCAAACATCAGAACGGTTGTTGAAAACCGTCAGATGCAATCGGAAATTTTTGAAGTAAAAATTCCGACTGAAATAGTCAAGGAAATCAAAGACGGACGCGAAAGGGAAGTTGAGCGTAAGCTTTTCCCGGGTTATGTTATGGTCAAGGTTGCCTGCGTTTATAAAAGACGCAGTGAAACCGAGGACGAGGAACTTGCCATGACAGACGATGCATGGTATGTTATTCGTAACACTCGCGGCGTTACAGGTTTTGTTGGCCCGGAAAGCAAACCGCTTCCTCTTTCCGAAAAAGAAGTCATCGCCTTCGGAATCGAACAGAAGAGAGTTGAAGTTAACTTTAAAGTCGGCGATCTTGTCAATATCGTTGGCGGTACACTCAGCGGCTTCAGCGGAATTGTTGATTCAATCGACCTTGAAAACGAAAAGGTTAAAGTTCTCATCTCGATGTTCGGAGGAAGAGAAACTCCAACAGATGTTGATCTTTCCGACGTTGAAGTTGTCACATATGACTAAGCGATGAAAAAATTGATAATTTACGGCACTGCCGTTTATTATTGAGTAACCGATTAAGGTTATTCAGAAGGAGTTTAAACTCCTTGTGGGAGACTTATTAATATTTCTCAGATAAGTCGCCATCAACCACATTATTTTGGAGGTGCAAAAAAATGGCTCAAAAGGTTGTAGGTTTAATTAAGCTTCAGATTCCTGCAGGTAAGGCCACTCCGGCACCGCCTGTTGGTCCGGCTCTCGGTCAGCACGGTGTTAACATCATGGCTTTCACAAAGGAATTCAACGAGCGTACCAAAAATGACATCGGTCTTATTATTCCGGTTGTCATCACAGTTTATGCTGATCACTCGTTCACATTTGTCACAAAGACTCCGCCGGCAGCAGTCCTCATTAAAAAGGCATGCGGCATTGAAAGCGGTTCAGGTGTGCCGAACAGAACAAAGGTCGCAACAATTACCGGTGAGCAGGTTAGAAAAATTGCAGAGCAAAAGATGCCTGACTTAAACGCAGCAAGCATTGAAGCAGCTATGAGTATGATAGCCGGCACAGCTCGCAGCATGGGCATCGTAGTCGCTGACTGATGCTTCCGGGTGGGAGGAAAAATCCGATTAACCACTCTATAGGAGGATGAATGTAATGAAACATGGTAAAAAATATGCTGAAAATGTAAAGCTTTATGATAAAGCAAAGCTTTACGATACTGCGGAGGCTCTTGACCTCACAGTTAAGACTGCTACCGCAAAATTTGATGAAACAATTGAGGCTCACGTTCGTCTTGGTGTTGACTCACGTCATGCAGACCAGCAGGTTCGTGGTGCAGTTGTTCTTCCGAACGGAACAGGTAAAAATGTTCGCGTTGCAGTTTTTGCTAAGGGTGACGATGCAAAAGCAGCTGAAGCAGCAGGTGCTGAAGTTGTTGGTGCAGAAGACCTTGTTGCAAGAATCCAGGGCGAAGGCTGGATGGACTTTGACGTTGCAATCGCAACTCCCAATATGATGGGTCTTGTAGGCCGTCTTGGTAAAGTTCTCGGCCCCCGTGGTCTTATGCCCAGTCCGAAGGCCGGTACAGTTACACCGAACGTGGCTCAGGCTGTTACTGAAGCTAAGGCAGGTAAGATCGAGTATCGTCTTGACAAAACAAACATTATTCATTGCCCGATTGGTAAAGCATCATTTGGTGCTGATAAGCTTCTTGAGAACTTCAATGCTCTTCTTGATGCTATCATCAAGGCTAAGCCGGCTGCATCAAAGGGTCAATACATCCGCTCATGCGTTGTTTCTGCAACAATGGGCCCCGGTGTCAGAGTTAACCCGAACAAGGTTGGTTCTGCCGCAAGTGCTGAATAATAATTAATAAAAGCTGCCTTCGGGTGGCTTTTTTAGTTGTTTGACATTAGGTAAACGCTGTATAAATTGAGGTACTCTGCTTGTTTGCATAAAGTTCCGTCAGATAGCACAGTATTTAATCATCGTTTACTTAGACCTAGGTGTTTTCATATTGTAATAAAGATCCGAGCAGCAAAAAACTGCTCGGATCATGTTTTATGGGCTGCTATCTAGCTATTGTGAATTCAGTGCTTGCTGTTATGTTGCCTTTGCCGTTCATAAAAGCATTGATATTAACTCTGTAGGTTCCGTTTTCCAGTTCTTTACCGAAGCAGGAAAGAGTGTCAATCTTAATTTGCATTTTTTGAGTTGGCAAAAGTTCCCTTGCCATTTCTTCAAACCCGGCAAAACTTTCGCTGAATTTGACTTCTTCCCAATTATTACCGCTTTGTTTTTCAAGCGTGAATTCCTGTGTCATTATGAGCACTTTACCTGTTTTGTTTTCACATTCAATTATCACAGTTTCCGGTGTTGCGGAATTTGTAGTTAGGATGAGTTGATCAGGTTTGGCAGGCATTAATACGGATAGAATCAAAAGTAAATATGCAACAAGTTTTCTGAATAGATTCATTTTAATCCTCCTTTCCACTAAATATTGCTGACTAGTCTGCAATATCATAATAACACAATATATATATGTTGTCAACATATATTTTGTTACGCAATATATAATGAAGTGCAAAACTTTTCTTTGACATATGCATTAACATGTGTTAAAATGAAACAGATAAAAGAGGGTGATTAATTGCTCGGTTCTGAGAATTTTAAAAGAGGAACAACTGAACTTGTTGTTTTGTGCGTGCTTCAAAAAGAGGATATGTATGGTTATCAAATAGTGCAAGAAATAGAAAAATTAAGCAACGGAAATTATAAGCTTGTTTTGGGTACTCTTTATCCCGTGCTTTACAGATTTGTTGAGAATGAATATGTCTCAGACAGAGATGAGATAGTCAATAAAAGACTGAGAAAGTATTATCACCTTGAAGAAAAGGGTAGGGAGTATTATAAGCAGTTGCTTGATGAATACAGGAAAATCTCTGCCGGAGTAGAACTTATCACAAAAGGTGGCGAAGAAAATGACTGAAAAAGAACTAAAAGCCTATTATAAAGAAACGCAGAAGCTTCTTATATGTGACAGAAAGCGAAAAAGAGCAGTAATGACTGAACTTAAAACGGGCATTGGCGAGTATATCAGTCAAAATGAAAACGCAACAAAAGATGATATTATTTCTGTTTTCGGGATGCCGGAAGAAATTGCACGCAGCGTTATTCAAACTGCTGATACAAAAGAAATAAAGCACGGGTTCAGTATTAAGAAGGCAGTAATAGCTGCATTAGTTGCTGCGGTAATCATATATGCGATTTTTGTATTGATAAGTTTGATTGATGTTCATACTGAAGCTCACGGATACATAAAAGAGGGATTTTTGTATATTTCGAATATAATTAGGGAGGCGCATTTTGTATGAAAAAAATAATATCGGCTTTACTTTGTGGAATGTTATGTTTTTTGCTTTTTATTCCGGCATATGCTGCAACTGAAAACATTTCAGAAAAGGAATTCTTTGATGATGGTTCATATATTGTAACTTCTGTGTCTGACTCTGAAAAGGAAGAATCACAGAATGTATTTGCGAAAATAATTGATTTATTTAAAAGGATAATAAGCCTTATTTCAGGGAAAAGTACTATTTCCAAAACGAAATATGTTTACTATTATGATTCAAACAACGTAATGCTTTGGGCAGTCTATCTGAAAGCGGAATTTACTTATTCAAAAAGCGGTGCAACATGTAACAGTGCTTCGGTTTATTCGGAAATATATGATAAGGACTGGAAAGCAATAAAGGCGAATGCAACAAAAGATTTAAATACGGCAAGAGGAGAATTTTCGGTCAGACAGTCAAAACTTGCTGTACCACTGAAAACAATTGAAAGAACAATAGTGATGACATGTGATAAAAACGGAAATATAAAATAAGTTTAACTATAATTTTAAATCGGTTTATAATGCTTTTTGAAAAATCAAGAAGATTACAGAAAAATTTTTAAAATACACTTGACATATCATATTTCTTATGTTAGAATACTAAAGCTGTCAACCCTAAGACAGCAGGTGTAACACTTAAAGGCTTATGCCGCCTGCCGAGGATATTCAGCATAATTTCAGTTTTTAATTGATTTTTATGTTGTGCCTTTTCTTCGGTTTGTTGAAAAGGCACTTTCCTTTTTTACACCAAGGGATTGAGCGATAGCTCGAAAAATTTATCAGGAGGTGAATTCATCTTGCCAAGTGCTAAAGTTTTAGAACAAAAAAAGCAAGTGGTTGCTGATCTTGTTGAAAGACTCAACAGTTCATGTGCCGGTGTAATCGTTGATTACAAGGGTATCAATGTTACTGATGACACTGCTCTTCGTAAAGAACTTCGTGAAGCAGGCGTTGAATACACAGTTGTTAAGAACACTCTTCTTCGTCTTGCAATTGCTTCAACAGAACTTAACGGTCTTGATGCAGTTCTTGAGGGAACAACAGCAATCGCAACAAGCGCAGATGATTATGTTGCAGCAGCTCGCATTCTCAGCAAGTTCGCTGAAACACACAATGATTTCGCAATCAAGAACGGTTTCCTTGATAAGGAAGTAATCGGAATTGAAAAGATTTCCGGTCTTGCAAAACTTCCGTCACGTGAAGTTCTTCTTGCTCAGGTTCTCGGTGCATTCCAGGCTCCGATTTCCGCATTCGCACGTGCCGTTCAGGCCATCGTTGACAAAGACGGTGAGGCTGCTCCCGCTGAGGAAGTTGCTGAAGCAACTGAAGAGGCATAATCTTAACTTAAACATTAATTGTATTATTGGAGGTAAAACACCATGGCATCAGAAAAAATTACTGCTATTATTGAAGAATTGAAGACTTTGACAGTTCTTGAACTTTCAGAACTCGTTCACGCTGTTGAAGATGAATTTGGCGTATCAGCTGCTGCTGCAGTTGTTGCTGCAGGCCCGGTTGAAGGTGGCGCTGCTGCTGCTGAAGAAAAGACAGAGTTCGATCTTGAACTCACAGAAATCGGCGGCAACAAGATTGCTGTTATCAAGGCTGTTCGTGAACTCACAGGTCTTGGTCTTAAGGAAGCAAAGGAAGCTGTTGACGGCGCTCCGAAGGTAATTAAGGAAGCAATGAGCAAGGACGATGCTGAAGCTGCTAAGGCTAAGCTTGAAGAAGCAGGCGCAAAAGCAACTCTTAAATAAGTTCAACTTGTTGATAAAAACTCCTCACCTATGTGGTGGGGAGTTTTTTGTAGGTAATAGTGAATAGGAATAGAAACAGGTATGCGGGGTGAGCGTGTGCCTGTTGTAAGATTCAGTCCGCATTTTTTCTCTTTTGTGCTTATAAACATAACCATCCTAATGGCTAAAGAATAAAAAGCCACTGATAATTTTATCTGTGTACTGTTAAAGATACAGATATTATCACAATCAAGTTTTAAATAATCATTTCTGCACCTCAAAAACGGCATGTACTTACACGGTACATGTCGTTTTTTGTGTATAAAAAAGTCTATTGAACACAACATAAGGTGCATAGGAAACAATAGTTTCTGTAATTAAACATATCATAGTTTATTGTTAACAAGTCTATTAAGAATTATTATTTATAGTGGTGATATCGAATGTTTAACAGCCAAAATTTGGGAAAACGATTAGCATTTTTGCGAATGAAATCAGGCTTGTCACAAGAAAAACTTGCTGAACAGGCAGAATTGTCCACGCAGTTTATCGGTCAGATTGAGCGCGGCATAAAAAACCCAACAGTCAAAACTATGGAAAAAATCTGCGCCGCACTTGGTGTGACGCTGTCTGAATTCTTTAACGATGAATTCGGAATCGGCGATGATGATATCACTGCGAGCAAATTGTTGACAATTATCAATTCAAAAAGCGAGAAGGAAAAGAAAATTCTTCTGCAATTTATTCAAATGCTCGATGAATACCAATCTGCCAAGCTGTGATTGTGAATTATTTGTAAATTTAAGGTGTGATGTTATGTTAAGGCTAAAAAGAGTGACTGCATTTCTGTTGTCATCTTTACTCATATTCTCTTTTGTTTCATTCAATTGCTTTGCTGAAAACGAAGAGATTGGATTTTCTGTGTCTGCCTTTTCGGATGATGCATCACAGGTCAGTTGGTGGGAGAACGAGTTCGACGGAAAATATTATGTTTTCATGCCGAGTGATGTCGATATGTCAAAGCTGACACTCAATTTAACAGGCGCGAACAGTATTGAGGTAAATGGAAAAGAAATCGAAAACGGTGAAACTACAGACGCTTTCAAAGCTGGCGGCGAATATTCCGTTACACTGTCGGGTGTTGAATATCAGGTTGTTTTCCTGAAGTCTGATAATCTTCCGTCTATATATATTGAAACTGAGTCAGGCACTCTCGACTTTATTCACGAAAGCAAGAAAAATAAAGAAACTGCGGACATTACTGTATATGAAAGCGGTGAAAAGACGATAGATTCCAAACTTGAATATATCAAGGGTAGAGGAAATTCAACTTGGGCACTCGATAAAAAGCCATATAATATTAAATTTGAAAAGAAAATTGACCTTTTCGGTATGGGCAATGCAAAAAAATGGTGTCTGATTGCTTCTGCTGAAGAGGAATCGCTGATAAGAAATAAAACTGTTTATGATCTTGCCGAAGATATCGGATTGAAATATTCATCCAAGTCGCAGCATGTTGATTTGTATATCAATGGTGACTACATGGGCAACTATCTTGTTTGTGAGTCTGTTCAGATAGGTTCACAGCGTGTTAATATAACAGATCTTGAAGAACTTAACGAAGCTATGAATCCCGGCATTGATTTTGAAAATCTCAATCGTTCGGGTTCGCGAACAAGTGAGTCAGGATATGATGCCGGTAGCATCAAATGGGTGGATTTACCAAATGACCCCGCTGACATTTCGGGCGGATATCTTATTGAATTTGAACAGGCTAACCGATATAAATCAGAAGTCAGCGGTTTTGTTTCGAAACTTGGGCAGCCTGTCACGATGAAAAGTCCGGAATATGCGTCTAAGGCACAAATGGAATATATAAGTAAATTCTATCAAGATTTCGAAGATGCACTTTGTTCGGCTGACGGACGCAACAGCGAGGGTAAGCATTATTCTGATTATATAGACATGGTATCCATGGCAAGAATGTATCTCATTCAGGAAACAGCAATGAATCTCGATGCAGGAACAACAAGCTTCTATCTTTATAAGGATGCAAATACTGATAAACTTGTTGCATCTCCGGTGTGGGATTTTGATTATTCGCTCGGCAAAGAGTATAAGCGGTATGATCTTGATTTCACCGACCCAGAACATTGGTGGGCAAGCATCGACTACATAGTTGATGACAGAAATCATACAGTATTTAACAATGCCGCTATACCGACAGTGCTCAATCTTCTTTGCAGGCATGATGATTTTATGGCACTTGTTAAGAAAGAGTGGGAGTCGAATTTTGCCGCTCAAGTGGGAAAAAAGCGACTTAAGAAGATTGAAAAACTCGCAGATAAGATTTCGGATTCAGCTGTTATGGATGCAATTCGTTGGAACAGATATGAAACGTCAGATGTTAGTGTTAACAACGAGAAATATCATGAGCAAGTTAAGATTGTTACTGATTTTCTTAAGAAGCGAGTAAAATTCCTTGAAACAGGATTTTCCGAAAAGGCTGTAAAGATCAGCTATGACGCTAATGGCGGTTTAGGAGTTGTTGTTGATGCAAACGGATATGTCATAGGTGACAGTGCCAAGGTTCAGCCGAGTACACTTGAATACGAAACGGTTTATTATAAATTCGATTCATGGAACACCGAAAAGGACGGAAGCGGTCAGACGTACATGCCGGGTGATAATATTGAACTTGATTCAAACACTGTAACGCTTTATGCACAGTGGAAAAAAGTTCCTGCAATAAAAGCGATTGCGGCCGAACTGTTCAGTGTTGTGAAAAAAATCGCATGTATGATTTTCGACAGATTTACGATAGCGGTTAATTAATTTACGGTAAAACATTGCCCAGGCAATATTTTATAAATTATTTATTTGATAACATCAGATTCACAGTAAGGAGAATTTCGGAATTTGAAGTTATCGGAAGGGATGTTAAGATATGAAACACACCAAGTTCACAAAGTTCTTGTCAGTGCTGCTTACTGCTGTGCTTCTGCTGACAACCGTTTCGGTTGCTGCATCGGCAGTCGGCGAATTTACAGCACCGGACGGAATGTATCTTATCTCAAATACCCAAAGCAAAATTGCACCGGGTGTAACCGAGAATAAGATCATCACAAACAAAGATGACGGTCAAAGCCAGGTTCAGGGTTATGCCGTGACTGTTGATATGTCGGAAGGCTCAACAGCTTCATTCATGGCAGGTTATGCTGATTACAACGGCGATGCATGGAAAATGCAGACTGTCAGAAACCAGGCAGACGCACTTGAAAAGAATAAAGGTGTTAATGTTGTTGCAGGTTTCAATGCAGATATTTTCAATATGCAGACAGGTGAGCCGACAAATATCCTTGTTCTTGACGGTAAAGTTGTTAAAGAGGGTATAGGCAAGCCGTACTTTGCGGTTATGAAAGACGGCAGTGTTAAAATCGGCAGCAGCATGACAAAAGAAGTTCTTAAAGATGTCAAAGAGGCTGTCGGCGGTTTCTACACTCTTGTTGAAAACGGTCAGAAAACATCTTACGGATATTCAACAGGTAACTTTGCCCCGAAGACAGCAGTTGGTATTAAAGCTGACGGCAACGTTGTTGTTTATGTTGCTGACGGACGTAATGTACCTGTTTCAGTCGGACTTCACGATGCTGACCTTGCAGATATCATGATCGGTCTTGGCTGTGTTGACGTTATCAATCTTGATGGCGGCGGCTCAACAACATACGCAGTTAAATATGAGGGTAGCGATGATCTTGTTATCGGCAATAAACCCTCAGACGGTGTTGAAAGAATAGTTTCTTCAACTCTTTTCATAGTATCTTCAGCAAAGCCGACAGGTGAGTTTGATCATGCATCACTTACTCCGAACGATGTTCTTTACACTCCTTATTCAACTGTAGAATTCAACGCAGTCGGTGTTGACAGTGCAGGCGGTAAGGCAAATCTTCCCGATGACGGTAAGTTTGTTCTCGCTGACGAAAGTGCATCACTCGGTACGATTTCAGCTGACGGAAAGTTTGTTTCAAACGGTCAGACAGGTAAAGTTACGGTTAACTATGTTTCAGACGATAAGGTTTGCGGCAGTGTTTCTGTTGAAATAGTTGTTCCTGACACACTTTATGTTCCGAACAGTGAAGTATCTCTCGGCTTTGAGGACACAACTGACTTCGGTATTGTTGCAAAGCATGAAAACAGAACTGTTGAACTTAAAGCCGGAGATATTGAATGGAGCATTGTTGACGAGAAAACAAATGCCGACCTCGGTGAATCCGCAGGTACATTCGACGGCCTTGAATTCACAACTCTTGAGGGTGTAACTGTTAATGCAAATATTACTGCTACGCTTAAATATAACAAAAAAGTCGCTGTAAGTGTCAGAGCCGTTATCGGTGCAATGCCGGTTGTAATGTATGACTTTGAATATACAACAGACAAGGAAGAAGCTGAAAACAGCAACGGCGCACTCCAGTATGTTCCGTCATATAAGATGCCGAGATTCGATCGCTCAATCGGAACATCAAGTCCGCAGCAGGCAGCCGAGTTCTATGAGCAGGGATATCCTCTTTATTGCTGGCCGAATGATTCACTTACAGACCAGGATTCAATGAAAGCAACAATTGTAAGCAAGGCTGACGGTGAACCGGTACGTTTCGGTGATAAATCACTCAGAATTGATTACAACTATGAAACATATAACAAAAACGGTAACTCGAACAACTATCTCAGAGTTACATCTCCGACATATTTCTTTGAGGGTTCACCGACAGCTATCGGCTGCTGGGTATATGTTCCCGAAGGAACGTCAGACTTCATGTTGTATCTCAACTGCTGCAACAAGAATGAAGGACTTGCATATCAGCCTGTAACCACCAAGGAAGGTATCACAAAGGATTGGTATGATCGTTGGACATATGTTGAATTTGATTTGAATGATACCGTAACAGCACAGGGTGCAGGTCCTGCAAATGCTCCGTTCGGCTTCTATCAGGGCTGCGGTGTGTTCTGGATCTCATATCAGGCAGGCGGTCCTCGCGGCGACAAAACAGCATCTAAGGTATATCTTGATAACATCCAGTTGGTTTACGGTGCAAACACAGATGATATCGATAATCCGCTCATTGATTCAATCGGAACAATGGAAGATCAGATCACTGATAACGAAACCGTATTGACATCATCAATCAATACTTTCAAGGCTTCTTATTCTGATTTCGACGGAAAGTATGCAACAGGCATTGATTATGATTCAGTCAAGATGCTTATTGACGGTGTTGATGTAACAGAAAATTGCTATATCAACAAAGGCGACGAAGAAATTTATCTTTACGATAAGTATCTTTCAAACGGTACACACAGCATAGAGGTTTCAGTTGCAGACCTCTTCGGTAACACAACAAGTGACATTCGTTACTTCGACGTTAAAGCTGATCAGACTTCGACAGAACTTTCACTTTCACCGCTTAACACAGCGATTCTCGGTGAGGATTATGTTCTTGCTGTAACAGCTAACAACACAAATGTTGCAACTGCTGACGTTAAGGTTAAGATTCTTTCTAACTTCGTTAAGTATTGGAATAACTGGGAAGTAGTTCCGGGTGACAATTACGAACTTGACGGAAAAGCAACATACGATTCAAATAACGACACAATTTCTTTCAAGGCTGTTAAAAAGGCTGATTTCTCAGCTGATGATAACACTATTGCAAAGATAATCATTTCAATTCCGACAGATGTTCCAGAGGGACTCAGTGCAACTTACAGAATTGCAAAGGGCGCAGTTGTTCTTGATGATGGCTCAAAATCATCATTCTCCGGTAAGGTAACAACAACTTGCTCTTCACCGTTCAACATTGAAGTTGAAACAATGGTTGTCGGCTCAAATGGTGCTAATATTATTGTTACAGCTGTTGATGGTTCTCCGGCAGAAAATGTAAATGTTTACACTTCAGCAGGCGAACTCATCGGAACAACAGATGCCGAGGGTAAACTGTTCACAGATAAGTTTACAAATGCTGTTAAGAGTTTCTCAATCTATGCCGAAAAGGAAGGCTCACGTTCATTCCTCACAACAACGCAGAGCTTCCAGTCAGGTGCGGATGCCGGCGGATATCCGTCATATGTTAAACTTAATGCTACAGTAAATCCGACAACCAGTCAGAGCATTTCATGGATGTCCTCTGCATTGAACAGCGATGCAAAAGCTGTTGTATATTATGCAGAAAAAGCAGATTATGAGGCTCAGGGCGATGCTGCATTTAAGACTTTTGAAGGCGAAAGTGTAATTTCTGAAATGGCAAGTTCAGGCTCAATAGAGAATAACTATGCAGTAAGAATTAATAATGCAGTCGTAACCGGTCTTAAGTCAGGCTGTGAATACGTCTATAAAGTAGGCGATTGTGTTAAAATGTCTGACGTCAAGAGTTTCACAACAACAAAGAACGGTGCACCTGTTAACTTCTTTGTAATCGGCGATACTCAGGCAACAGATACAACAAACACTGATGAAATCACAAAGCTTCTTGCAAACTCAGGTGTCAAATATGACTTCGGTATTCAAACCGGCGATGCTGTCGATAACGGTGGTAACTACAAGATGTGGGCAAACATTGCTAAGGTTCTCAGCGGTGATTTCCTTGGCAATCAGGATATGATTCAAGTACTCGGTAACCATGAATATTATGGTGACTTGACAGGTAAAAATGCAGCTGCATATTTCAATCTTCCAAACACAAACGGAGATAATGCACCTATCTGCTATTCAACACAGTATGGTAATACATATGTTGCAGTTATCAACTATGCAGGACCTGAAACATATAAGGCTGCTGCTGAATGGATCAAATCTGACGCCGCAAACACAAATGCTCAGTGGAAAATTCTTGCAGTTCATCAGCCGCCGTATTATACAAATCCGTCAGGTAACTCAGCGTCAACTGCCGAGATTTTCAGAGAACTTTGTGATGAAGCAGGCTTTGACTTTGTATTCTCAGGTCACGACCATTCATTCGCAAGAACAGTAGCAATGACGGGCGGAGAAAAGGATAAGAACGGAACAGCTTATTACATTTGCGGTTCAACAGGCGAAAAGTCATATGAAATTGTTAATAATCCGAAGTTCAACTTCGAGGCTTTCGACGAAGATTATAACGCAATTTATCTGACTGCAAGTTCAACTGATACTGAACTTACTGTAACAGTTTATGATTACACAGGTCGCGGTGTAGAAGTTATAGATACATACACCAAGACAAAGGAAGTTACATGCACAGAAAACGGTCATGATGTTACCTTCGCTGACGGTGAACTTTATTGTTCAAAGTGTAACTATCCGTTCGATAATGCCAAATACACAGGCTTTGCAACAGATGCAGCTACAGGCAAGAATATGTACTTCGTAAGCGGCGCTGCAAGAATAGGCTGGCAGTTCATCGGTGATGATTACTATTACTTTGATAATAACGGTCTTGCAGTTTCCGGCACCAAGGACATTGACGGTGTAAAAGGCTACAAGTTCGACGAAAGCGGTAAGCAGATTGGTATTGCGTTTGTTAAGAAAAGCGACGGAACAGTCGGCTATCGCGGCGGCGTTCTTCTTCACGGCTGGTGCGAATCAAACGGAGATCTGTATTACTTCTCAACTGCTGAAAACGGTTATATGCGTACAGGCAGCACAACTATAAGAATCAGAACAGGTCAAAAGCTTGAATATACTTTCTCAAGAGATGGTAAACTCACAAGAGGTGCATTCCTCTCAAATGAGGACGGAACGCTTTATTACTGGGGCAGTGAAGCTGTTGGCGGATGGCAGGAAATCGACGGAGAGAAATATTACTTCAATCCAAGCACCGGTTTCATGGCTACTGACAACACCGAGATTAACGGCAAGGTATATGCCTTCTCATCTGATGGTATCTTTAAGCATGAGGGTGCTCACAACTGGGAAGAATGGCTTGTAATCGTTAAGCCGAATTGCACAGTTGACGGTGAGATAATGTATGCATGCAGAATTTGCGGTGATGAAGTAAAGACTGTTATCACTCCTGCACCGGGTCATATTGATATGGACGGTGACGAAAAGTGCGACACCTGCGGTAAGGATGTAGATTCTTCAGATTCAGACAATGTATTCTACAAACTTATTAACAGATTCCTTGTAATTTTCCGCTGGCTTGAAAGAGTTTTCGCTAAAATGTTTGGTAAATAAACAAATTTTACCCTCCGAGGTTTTCTTCGGAGGGTATTTCACACATTATATGAATAAATATTAGTTTCTCTTGACTTAAACTGATAAATATACTATAATTAAACATGTTCGTTTCTAAAGGAAACAAAATGAATTTTCGGAGGTCTAAAAAAATGGTAAGAGCAATTGTTGGCGCAAACTGGGGTGACGAAGGTAAAGGTAAGATTACCGACATGTTTGCCGCTGAATCCGATGTTGTAATTCGTTTTCAAGGTGGTGCAAACGCAGGTCACACCATAATCAATAACTATGGTAAATTTGCACTTCATCAGCTGCCGAGCGGTGTTTGTTTCGATCACACAACAAACATTATCGGTAACGGTGTTGCAATTGATATCCCAAGGCTCATCAAAGAAATTCAATCAGTAAAAGACGGCGGTGTACCGAATGTAAATCTTCTTGTAAGCGAACGCTGTCAGATCATGATGCCTTATCATGTACTTCTTGATACATATGAGGAAGAGCGTCTTGCAAATAATGCATTCGGTTCAACCAAAAGCGGTATAGCACCGTTTTATTCAGATAAATATGCAAAAATAGGCTTCCAAATTTGCGAGCTTTTTGATGAGGAGTATCTCAAGGAAAAACTTACAAGAGTATTGGAAGTTAAGAATCTCATTCTCGAAAATGTATATCACAAACCCCAGCTTGATGTTGAAGAGGTTTATAACACACTTCTTGAATATCGTGAAATGATCAAGCCGTATGTTTGCAACACCTCAAAGTTTATCAGACAGGCTATCAAGGATAACAAGAAGATTCTTCTTGAAGGTCAGCTCGGTTCACTCAAAGACCCCGATTTTGGTATCTATCCGATGGTTACATCATCATCTACGCTCGCCGGATACGGTGCAGTTGGAGCCGGAATTCCGCCGTACGAAATCAAGGATATCTGCGTTGTCACCAAGGCATATTCAAGTGCTGTCGGTGCAGGTGAGTTTGTCAGCGAAATTTTTGGTGATGAGGCTCAGGAGATGCGTATTCACGGCGGTGATGCGGGTGAGTTTGGCGCAACAACAGGCCGTCCGCGCCGCATGGGATGGTTTGACTGTGTTGCAACAAAATACGGTGTTGAGGCACAGGGTGCAACGCAGGTCGTTTTAACTGCACTTGATTGCCTTTCATATCTTGATGAGATCAGTCTTTGTGTAGGTTATGAAATTGACGGTGAAGTTACGAAAGATTTCCCTGTAACGCCAATTCTTAAAAAGGCTAAGCCTGTTCTTGTTACAATGCCCGGATGGAAATGCGATATCAGAGGTATCACTGAGTTTGACAAGCTTCCTAAAGAAGCACAGGATTATGTTAACTTCATTGAAAAAGAGATCGGCGTAAAAATTTCTTACGTATCAAACGGTCCGAAGAGAGAAGAAATCATAAAGAAATAATATTTGACGGAGCTTTGCCTGAACAATTTATGTGGGTTCGGGTAAAGTTCCTTGATTAAATTCACATATAAAACTGCATGGAGGTAAATATGTCTAAAGAGAAGATACTTGTTCTTGATTTCGGCGGTCAGTATAATCAGCTTATTGCTCGCCGCGTGAGAGATTTTCATGTTTATGCAGAAATTCTTTCATACGAAGACGATATAGAAAAAATCAAACAGGGTAATTACAAAGGAATTATCTTTACAGGCGGTCCGAATTCCGTTTATGATGAAACCAGTCCTCATTACACAAAGGAAATTTTATCTCTCGGAATCCCCGTTCTCGGTATTTGCTATGGAAGTCAGCTTATCGCGTGGATGGAAGACGGAGTTGTTGAAACTGCGCCGGTTTCTGAATACGGTAAAATTGACCTTAAGGCAGATACTTCTTCGGTGCTTTTCCGCGATGTTCCCGAAAATAGCATAGTTTGGATGAGTCACACGGATTTCATTGCAAAAGCTCCTGAAGGATATAAAATTATCGGCACAACGAACGATTGCCCCTGTGCAGCAATGGAAAATAGAGAAAAGAACGTATATGCTGTTCAGTTCCACCCTGAGGTTACACACAGTCAATTCGGCAGTCAGATGCTTCACAATTTTGTTTTTGATATTTGCGGTTGTAAAGGTGATTGGGTAATGGACAGTTTCATTGAGGATACTGTTCAGAAACTTCGCGAAAAAATCGGCAGCAAAAAAGTAGTTCTCGGCTTATCGGGCGGTGTTGACAGTTCAGTTGCAGCCGGACTTCTCAGCCGAGCAGTAGGCGATCAGCTGACATGCATTTTTGTTGACCAGGGTCTTATGCGTAAGAACGAGGGCGATTTTGTTGAAGAAACATTCACAAAGTTGTTCGACATGAAATTTGTCAGAGTTAATTGCGGACATGAGTTTATTTCAAAACTTAAAGGTGTCAGCGATCCGGAAAAGAAGAGAAAAATCATTGGCGAAGAGTTCTATCGTGTATTTTGGAACAAAATCCGTGAGGAAGCTGATGGCGGATTCTTCGCACAAGGCACAATTTATCCTGATAGAATCGAGAGTGGCAAGGGCAAAGCTGATACAATAAAAACGCACCATAACAAGGTGAAAATGCCTGATGATATCAAGTTTGATGATGTCATTGAGCCGCTTGGCGATCTGTTCAAGGATGAAGTCCGTGCAGTAGGCGAAAAGCTTGGAATTCCGAAAGAACTTGTTTGGCGTCAGCCGTTTCCGGGTCCGGGATTAGGTGTAAGGATCATCGGCGAAATTACTGAAGAAAAGGTTAAAATCCTTCAAGAAGCAGATGCAATTTTCCGTGAGGAAATGTCAACAAGCGGCTATGAAAAAGAACTTTCACAATTCTTTGCAGTTCTGCCTGATGTTAAAACTGTAGGTGTTATGGGCGATCACAGAACATATGACCATCTTATTGCGCTTAGAGCAGTTACTACCGACAACTTTATGACCGCAGACTGGGCGCAGATTCCGTATGATCTGCTTGCAAAAGTGTCAAACCGAATCACTAACGAGGTTGAACATGTCAACAGAGTAGTGTATGATATCACATCAAAGCCGCCCGGAACGGTTGAGTGGGAATAGTTGCGAGAACGGCGAAAAGCCTTGATATTACTGGGATTTCCGCTTTGAAAATGACCTTGAGACAACAGTTTGACAACATTTTCAGATTATTCATAAATAAAGAGCTAACAGATTTTTGTTGAAGTCTGTTAGCTCTTTTTGTTTTTATCTTATCAGATCAGACACAGATGTAACATCTATTCTTAGTCTTTTTTGAGCTGTTTTTCCATTTCGTTGAAGTCGATTGCATATCTGCTTTCTAAATATTCAAGAACCTTTATAATTCCGAGCCCGATGAACAGCTCGTTTGAGCCAAACTTGTATTTCATATATCGTATGGAGTCGGGCGCAATATCCTTTTTGTCTAAAAGTGCAGTGGTGTTAATATTGGTCCGAATTTTGATAAATTCACCTTCCTGATTTCGGATGTTAATAGGATATCTGAAATCACATCCTTCAATGTCATTCCATCCATCATATGAGTTGGGGTTATAGCATTCAGAGCCAATAAGGTATTCAAGCTCTTATATTACAGCACATAATTTTTTGTTCAGTTTCATAAATAGTCCTTTCTCCATTTTTTTTTGAAATTGTTTAGTCTTCGGAGCTAAGCGCATCTATCAGTATATCATTGAGAGCCTGAGACGGCACTTTCGCCCAATGCTGAGAGGTATCAAATTTAGGATAGTTATAGCGCCATTTGTCATATTCTTCTTTGCTGATTTCTCCATTTTTATATTTTTCGGCCTGCTCTTGCCAAGCGGTAAGTATGTCCAGTAATTCTTCTGTAGTAGGGCCTTTGTAGTCACATATTCGCAAACAAATTTCCCCGTTTGTTTTATCGACCGTAATACCGTAAAGATCTTCAATGGTAAACAAGGTGTGCGCAAGTCCTATGTAACTGTCAATGTCCGGTACAGCAAGTGCCTGCGGTGAAACATCAAGTATATTTGCTAATGCTGCTGTTAAATCTGCTTTCGGTGTTCTTGTTCCTGTTTCATATTGAGCCAAACGTACATCGGCACTTTTTTCAGGAAACCCGACAGCTATGCCGAGATACTTTTGTGTCATTCCTCTTAGAGTTCTAAAAAAATGTATTCTTTCTCCAATTGCCATAGTGTTTTCTCCTCAGCTATGTACTTGCCAACAGTATAAGAGCCTGTCAAGCATCGGGTAGTATTTTCTACGAAAATCTCCACACTCTCCTGCCTGACAGAACTTTGTACTGGGCGTAATTTAATTATGCGCCCAGTATAACATATATGTTTAGTGATGTCAAGAATATATTAAATAAAAAAGTTTAATATTTTTTTTGAAAACCACTTTACAAAAGCAAAAATGTTTAGTAAAATGAACGTGCTAAACAAATAAGTTTAATAAAGACATAAAATAAAAAAGGAAGGAGGTTTGTTATGTCGAGCGCAACATTTATGAAAGTTGAAGAAGTCGCAGAGGAATTAGGTATATCAAAATCCTATGCCTATAAAATCGTGCAAAAATTAAACGCCGAATTAAAGGCGCAAGGATTTCTGACGATTTCAGGACGTGTTAATAAGCGATATTTTTTAGAAAGGGCCTGTTACGGCACAAATAAGAAAGAAGGTGATTAAATAATGGCGGTTTACAAGGAACAAAAGACAAACACATGGAAGGTATATTATCGTTATACCGATTGGCAAGGCAATCGAAAGCAGACTACTAAACGTGGCTTTGCGACCAAAAAAGAAGCACAAGCTTGGGAGCGAGATCAACTTAATAAGGTACAATCTAACCTTGACATGACATTTGAAAGCTTTGTAGAAACTTATACGGCAGATATGAAAAATCGCATTAAAGAAAATACTTGGCATACAAAGGAACATATAATACGTACAAAAATCTTGCCGTACTTTGCAAAGCGTAGGATTAGTGAAATCCAGCCGAAAGATATTATCGCTTGGCAGAATGAGATGCTAAAAATCAAGAGTAAAAGCGGAAAGGCGTATTCACCGGTATATCTGAAAACGCTACACAATCAACTTAGCGCTATTTTCAACCACGCTGTAAAGTTTTACGGACTCAAGGAAAACCCGGCAGCTAAAGTTGGAAATATGGGCAAAGCAAAAAGCAAAGAAATGCAATTTTGGACACAGGAGGAGTATGCCAAATTTGCAGAAGAAATGATGGATAAACCTCGCTCATATTACGCTTTTGAAATGTTGTATTGGTGCGGTATCAGAGAGGGAGAACTATTAGCTTTAACACCTGCTGATTTTGATTTCGAGCATGGCACGGTATCAATAACAAAATCTTATCAACGATTAAACGGACGAGATGTAATTACTGATCCGAAAACACAAAAGAGCAATCGTGTAATAAAAATGCCGGATTTCCTTGTTGAAGAAATGCAGGACTATCTCAAACAGCTTTATGGAGTAGGTAAGAACGACAGAATATTTGAACTTACGAAAAGCTATCTTCATCACGAGATGGACAGAGGTTCTAAAGCGGCATGTGTAAAGCGAATTCGCATTCATGATTTGCGGCATAGCCATATATCACTTTTGATTGAAATGGGATATTCTGCGGTAGCAATTGCTGACCGTGTAGGTCACGAAAGTATAAATATCACTTACAATTATGCCCATATGTTTCCATCAACGCAAATCGATATGGCCGAAAAGTTAAATAGTTTAAGAAAGAGTGGTGAATGAAATGTCGGCAAAAAATGTTGATCAATATAATCGCTTGAGAAGTGTTACAGTGGGTTTCAGAGTATCGCCTGAAGAAAGTGATTTATTGAATAGAGTAGTAGCCTTATCAGGACTTACAAAGCAGGATTATATAATCAAGAAATTGCTGAACAGAGATGTAGTTGTACAGGGGAATCCGAGAGTGTATAAAGCACTTCGCAATCAACTTGCAGATGTACTTTATGAGCTTAAAAGGATAGGGTCAAGCAATAAATTGAGTGATGAATTACTTGCTGTAATTGAAATGATCACCGCTATTTTAGGTGATATGAAGGAGGTGAGCGAATGATTGAAGAAAAAGAAATGACCGCCGTTAATTCATCTGTTGGAGCAGATGAAAGGCAGTCAAATCAAATATGTAGTGTAAACAGTATAACTGAAAATGATGAAGATTGCAAGATTTACAGCGAAGTTTTTCAAAAAATGCAGCGAGAATTACGGCTTCAAATGGATCCATCTTATCTTAAAACAATCACGATGTCAGATCTGTATGATACAGTTTTTGAAACTCAATCGCCACTGATTGACGGTTTGCTTTGCAGGGGAACTTACTTGTTCGTAGGTTCTCCGAAAGTAGGCAAAAACCGTTTCATGAGATCATTTTGCAGATAGGAAATTGTGAAGATATGAATGCGCAAGGCGATAATGGGTTACTTGCAAAAAAGATGCTTGATGAGTATTATCAAGGCTTTCAAGCGAGAAATCCTAACCTCTATGTATTCTCAGCACACCTGCACATGGACGAAGCAACGCCGCATTTGCACATTGATTTTGTACCGTTCACAACAGGAAGCAAGCGTGGACTTGATACCCGTGTATCCCTCAAACAAGCACTTGCTAAACAGGGATTTGTCGGTGGTTCTAAACACGATACGGAATGGAATCAATGGATACAATCAGAGAAAGAAGAACTGTCAAAAGTTATGCAGAAATATGACATTGAGTGGGAGCAAAAAGGCACGCATGAAAAACATTTATCTGTTTATGATTATGAGAAGAAAATGCGTGCCGAAGAAGTTAAAACACTTGAAAAAGAATCTGAAAAATTGCAAATAAAAGTTGATGAATTGAATTCTAAAATTTCAGATTTCAAGGAATATGAGGATGAAATCGAAGAAATCTCCAATGTGTTTTATGAGGAAGAAGAGTATCAATTGCCTGATCCTCCGCCTTTGATGACAGCGAAAAATTACAAGATAAGGTTTGTTGAACCGTTAATACAGAAGCTTATCAAACTTGCAAAAACAGCAGTAAAAAGGTGTTTTGAGTTCAAAACCCAGCTTGATAGTGAAAGATTATGGTACGGTATTGAAAAGGCAAAATCACAGCAATTATCTCGTGAAAATGATACTTTATCCGAGCGAAATCAAATGTTAGAAAAACAAGTTGGCGAATATAAATTGCTCCGCAAGGTGTTCGGTAATGCGCAAATTGACAAGCTATTAGAGCAGGCAAAATCAATAATAACACAGTCCAAACAGCATGATAAACGCTTTAGGAATAATCAAAATGAAAGATGAGGTACAGACAAATGAACAAGCACATCACAGACGAAAAAACAGGCATCAGTTACACATTACATGGAGATTACTACTTACCCGATCTTGCATTACCACCCGAAGAAAAACAGTCAGTCGGCATTTGGGGACAGCGACATTTGCGGCATATCCGGCAGTACAAACAAGCGGTTTATACCATAATTTCGACTTCCGGAAAACTGAACAGTTATCTTGCTGGCATTGATAAACAGGCGGAAGAAATGTTCTTTCAGTTGGTAAAACAGATGATGGAGCGTGAGGGTATTACTGAAAAGCTTAAAGATGAAAATCAAATAGAGTGGGTTGGTTGGATAAATAATATCTGCAACAGAGTTACAGATATTGTAAACGTAGAATTGATATTTGCATAACGTCAGCGGCGGCAGGGAGATTTGTTCTTCTCTGTCGCCAATACTGTTTTAACCAAGGAATAAAAAAGTTTACAATAAGTTTTTAAAATGGTATTGCTATTATTCGAGTTTTAGAATATAATATTATAGGGTGCTAACATAGTGTATTCAGGAGGTTGTTATGGAATTTATGTCTGCAAGAGAAGCCGCTGATAAGTGGGGCATTTCTCAAAGGAGAGTAGCCGTTCTTTGTTCTGAACAAAGAATTGCCGAGGCAATTATGGTAGGTAATATGTGGATTATACCTACTTCGGCAGAAAAACCGATAGATGCAAGAAGTACAAGATACAATAAAAGCGAAGGAAAAACGGTTAAACCTTTCTTGAAGTGGGCAGGCGGTAAAGGTCAGCTCCTTAAAGAAATTGAACGCTATTATCCATTTGCCAACGGTAATATTAAAAAGTATGCAGAGCCATTTGTTGGTGGCGGTGCAGTTTTGTTTGATATCCTCAGTAAATTTGATTTAGAAGAAGTTTATATCAGCGACATTAATGCCGAACTTATCAATACCTATCGCATTATTCGTGATGATATAGATGCTTTAATTGAAATGCTCGATACTATGCAGAATAAGTTTATTCCATTGGATACATATAATCGTAAAGCATATTATATGGAAAAGCGTGAGTGTTTCAATGATTTGAAAGTTAATGGAAACGAAAACATCAATATTGAAAAAGCAGCATTGATGATATTCTTAAACAAAACTTGCTTTAATGGATTGTTCCGTGTAAACAAAAAAGGATTGTTTAATGTTCCTATGGGTGCATATAAAAATCCTATGATTTGTGATGAAAACAATCTCAGAGCAGTATCAGAGAAATTGCAGAAAGTTAATATTGTATGCGGAGATTACAGAGAGTCGGCTGATTTTATTGACGAAAATACCTTTGTCTATTTTGATCCGCCATACAGACCTATTACAGATACAGCAAGTTTTACCGCATATACTGAGAACTTGTTTAATGATGAAGAACAGATTGAACTTGCTCGATTTGTTGATGATATGCACAGAAAAGGCGCAAAGGTCGTAATTAGTAATTCCGATCCAAAGAACTCAAATACAGAAGATGATTTCTTTGATAACATTTATTCGGCTCATAAAATCAAACGAGTTGAAGCAACACGTTTGATTAACTGCAATAGCGAAGCAAGAGGAAAAATCAAAGAGTTGCTTATTAGTAATTTTTAAGGAGAATTGGAATTTATGATAAAGAACGGAAAAGGTGGAGGAAACACCAAAACGGGACTTGTCTTTGAGGGAAAAACTGATTTGGCAACCTTCTTAAATAGTCAAGAGGGATATTGTGTGACTGATGGCATTGTGTTTTATAATGGTGAAAAAGTTGCTTGCATATTTAAAAAACACGGATTTTATAGATATTTAAAGGAAGTCGGCGTTGATTGGACAAAGATTATTTCCAAAAAGCTTCTGCCAGATGACAGCATTTATGTAATCATCAATAACACGCTTTTTATTATCGAATGTAAATATCAGCAAGTCGCAGGTTCTGTTGATGAAAAATTGCAGACTTGTGATTTTAAAAGAAAGCAATATCAGAAGTTGATGGCACAGCTCAATATTGATGTTGAATACATCTATCTGCTTTCGGAGTGGTTCAAAGATCCTAAATACAAGGATGTTTTGGATTATATCATAAGTATGCGTTGCCACTACTATTTTGAATATATACCGCTTACAAAGTTGGGGTTACCTGTGCCGCCTAACAGCGAGGAGGAATAAGTGATGTCAAGAGATTTTAATACTTGGTTATCAGGTTTTCGTGATAGTATCGCAGATTATGGTTATTACATAGATTTTGAAAAGGTTCACAGAAACGTCGATAATATCAAGGTCGAACTTAATATCTTAAATTCTCTCATCGGCTCTAAAAATATTGAGGCTGATTTCGAGAATTTGCTGAGAAAATATCCTGAAGTACTGAAGTGTATCCCTCTGCTTTTAGCGGTTCGAGCAAATGAAATATACTGTCAGGATGAAAATGGTGGGCATTTATTCCAATTTGATTTTGGAAAGTATCCGCCTAACAGTCACGCTCATTACGAAAGATACAAATATTTTATGCGTGAAACCGGATTGTTTGATTTGTTGGAAAATCATATCGTGAATAATTTGGTTGACTATGCAACGGGCGTTGAAACAGGTCTTGATTCTAACGGTCGCAAGAATCGTGGCGGTCACCTTATGGAAGATTTGGTCGAGAGCTTTATTCAAAAAGCAGGTTTCATAAAAGGTGTTAATTACTTCAAAGAAATGTATATTCACCAGATTACCGACAAATGGAACATAGACTTATCTGCTATTTCCAATCAAGGCAAGACGGAAAAACGCTTTGATTTTGTCGTTAAGACACCTAATATGATTTATGGTATCGAAACGAACTTTTACGGAAGCGGTGGTAGTAAGTTAAACGAAACCGCACGTAGTTATAAAACTCTTGCGTGGGAAACTGAAGAGATTGACGCTTTTACTTTCGTTTGGTTTACCGACGGAAAAGGTTGGACAAGCGCACGAAACAACCTCGAAGAAACTTATGATGTTATGCAGCACATTTACAACATTAAAGATTTGGAAAATGGTGTAATTAGCGAGGTTTTTAAATAATGACGAAGAAAATAACAAAATGGGAACCGGAAGATTTTGAGTTAGAAATGACTACGCATTGGTCGTTTCCAAAACGTGGTGATTGGGCAACTCACGATGCAAAATGGCGCGGTAACTGGTCGCCCTACATACCCCGCAACATTCTGCTTCGCTATTCAAAGGAAAATGATTTAATACTTGATCAATTTGCAGGTGGTGGAACCACTCTCGTGGAGGCAAAACTGCTCAATCGCAACATTATCGGTGTTGATGTAAATGATATTGCACTGGCTCGTTGTGAGGAAAAGATATCATTTGAACATGAAGGTGCTAACGGAAAAGTACATCTTCATAAAGGCGATGCGAGAAATCTTGACTTTTTATCGGACAATAGCATAGATCTCATCTGCACCCATCCTCCATATGCAGATATAATCCAGTATAGCGAAAATATTCCTGAAGATTTATCTTTACTAAAGGTGAATGATTTTTTAAAAGAAATGAAAAAGGTAGCTGCTGAGAGCTACCGTGTTCTGAAGAAGGATAAATTTTGCGCTGTTCTTATGGGAGATACACGCAAAAAAGGACATATGATACCAATGTCTTTTGAAGTAATGCGTATTTTCGAAGATGCTGGATTCAAATTAAAAGAGCTTATAATAAAAGAACAGCATAACTGTAAAGCAACGGGGTATTGGAAAACCAATAGTATTAAATATAATTTTTTACTTATTGCGCATGAGTATTTATTTGTGTTTAGGAAATAGAAAATGATTATGGAGGCATATAACTTTATCGGATGAGAATTAATACTACAGAATATCGGCAATGGAAACGCCGACAGAATGAAAAAAATCTTATTCGTCGTTCAAAACGAAAAAAGAGAAAAAGAAATGCTCAAACAGCACAGAACAATTATAACAGAAAATCAAAGAAACTATCATCTTTTAACAGCAAAACAAGACAATATGAATTTCGTGCCCCGTTAGACTTTAGCATTATTGATAATCCAGAAGAAACAATTTCTTTTTTCAATGATATAATTTCATTTATTGTTGATAAGCGAAATTTTGGAAAATCACTATTTATTGATATATCTAATGTCTCGACATTGTCAATAGACGCTCTGATGTATTTGCTTGCAGTAGTTAATAATTTGAATTCAAATTTTCAAAACAAATACACATTTTCTGGAAATGCCCCGAGTAATTATGAAGTACGTAAGCTTTTCTCTGAGTCAGGGTTCTACCAATTTGTGAAATACCAAGGTACAGATCCGTTAATTAAAAACGAAAATACGCTCCAAATAGTTTCAGGAGAAGATTGTGATATTGTCATTGCAAAGAGGTTGTCTGATTTTGTCTGTGAAAAAGCGAATGTGAATAAACGTGCCTGCAGCTTTTTGTATAATATGGTTATAGAGTTAATGTCTAATACCCATAGACACGCTTATCCGTTGGACACAACAGTTCTACATTCGAGATGGTACTGCTTTGCAAAATATGACGGTAATCAAAAAATATCCTTTTCTTTCATGGATACAGGTGCAGGAATTCCAGCTACGGTAAAGAAGAATTTTGCAGAAAAGATTGATATTCTTCGGCTAAAAGGAGAATATACATATGTTGTTTCAGCTTTAAAAGGAGATTTCAGAACATCTACAAAGAAAGATTATAGAGGAAAAGGTTTGCCTAAAATTTGTGAGTTTGCCCAAGAAAAAAAGATTGAGAATTTGCATATAATAACAAATAGAGCCAATGTTGTTGTATACGAAGATTCCTGTCAATCTAAGGATGTTTCCTTTCCTTTACGTGGCACTTTATATTATTGGCAAATAGATATTTCAACATTATAAGTGATGGAGGATGATTATGATTATTAAAATTAGCAGAGATTTTTCTGAAACGCCGGGTGCAAGATATAAAAGTGAAGGAAAGTTTTCTGGCGAAGAGTTTCGCGAGGATGTCCTTATTAAGCATTTTGAGAATGCAAAAGAACAAGGACAGACATTGACTATAGATTTTGATGGTGGATACGGCTATCCGACTTCATTCCTTGAGGAAGCATTTGGAGGATTGGCAAGAATATATAGTCCTGCTGAAGTTATGCGTATACTCGACTTTATATCCAATGATGAGCCGTCATTGATTAATGAAGTTAAGTCATATATTACAAATGCAAATGTAAAGAGGTGATTCCTGATATATGAAAAAAGTTGTTCTTATCGTTGAAGTTTTCTTAATCACAGGTATAGTTAGTATAACAATTTACAATATTATCAAGAATCCAACATTTTAGGACGCCTCAATTGCTCAAATTTTAACCTTGTTGGTGGCGATTCTGCTTGCTTTTTGGGCAGTACAAAGAAAGACCGACGAACGAAGAATTAAAGACGAAATAGAGAGGATAACGGTAAAAATACAAACTGTTACAAGTGATCCAGATTTTTACTCATTTTCTATCGATGATGATCCGGATGAAGTACGGAAAAAAGTTACAATGACAATTAGGATGATAAAAAACTGTACTGCCGTGCTTCAGGAATATAGCGAATATATAAACATAAAGAACGAGGTTGCATACATAAATGAGCAGGTTAGAGGATATAACGATTTTGTTTCAGTAAAAGTTGGTGATTTGGATTATTTATCAAAATCAGAAAGCCATTTGAGATTATATTCCGAAAACATAAATAGCAAATGTGACCGAATTATATTGAATTTGTTCACCAAGCTATGACCTGTTTTACAAAATAATGAGTTCCGTACTTTTTATTCTGACAACACAATGACAACAAAAATTTTGATAGTCCATATTTAATGAACAATCTGAATAATCCTGATAATCTGTGCTAAATGACACATACAAAATCGTTTAAGTTAAGTTTGTCAGGAGCGAGTGGGAATAAAAACCTTTATCCCCAAACAATCCCGTTTTTCAAAAAAATATTACCCCCGAAACAGAGAAAGACCTTATGAGAAAATCATGAGGTCTTTTGAATTTATATTCTTTCTTACTTCCCAAATTCCTTTGCAACATCCTCAAGTAAATCGCGAATTGGCAGGTGCTGTGGACAGGTATGCTCACATTTACCGCACTTGATGCAGTCTGATGCTTTGCCGCCATTTTGCGTATGTATCTCATTGTAGTAGTAATCCGTGTTCCAATTTTTGAACTGCTTTTTTGCATTAAGGCAGGCGAATAGGTCCGGAATTTTGATGTTTTTCGGGCAACCTGCAACACAATATCTGCAATCGGTGCAGGGGATAAGGTTCTGCTTCTTCATGATGCTGCAGACTTGGCTGACAGCATCAAACTCTTTTTCGTTGAGCGGCGAAAAATCTTTCATGAAGCTGATGTTGTCAGCCATCATGTCCATGTTACCCATGCCTGATAATACCATTTCTATGCCTTCAAAACTTGCGGCAAATCGAATGGCATAGCTTGCCGCACTGCCGCCGTTCAGTCCTTCTAAAATCTCCAAGGCTTGTGATGGCAAATTGACAAGGTTGCCGCCTTTGACAGGCTCCATAACGATAATGGGTTTGCCATGCTTTCTGCAAACATCATAACACTTTCTTCCCTCGACAGATGGGTCATCATAGTCGATGTAGTTAAACTGAATTTGAACAACTTCTACCTGCGGATATTCAGTAAGAATTCGGTCAAGTACTTCAGCTTTGTCGTGGAAAGAGATGCCTAAATGCTTGATTTTTCCCTCTTCCTTGAATTTCAAAGCGGTTTCATATGCTTGACAGCGTTTATATTGCTCGAATAATTCGGCTGTTTGAGCGTGCATCAGATAGAAATCGAAATATTCAACACCACAGATTTCAAGCTGCTTTTCAAAGATTTTTCTGATGTCCTCATTTTTTTTGAATGTATGCGAAGAAAGCTTGTTAGTCAATATGTAGCTTGAGCGAGGGTAGCGGCTCGTAAGAGATTCACGGATTGCAATTTCGCTTTTTCCGTCAAGGTATCCGTGAGCGGTATCAAAATAGTTGAAACCATTTTCGATGAAAGTATCAACCATTTTTGTGAATTCATCGTTATCAACTTTTCCTTTTTTCATCGGCAGGCGCATACAGCCGAAACCGAAATTCTTTTTAACATTGCTGAAAATTGTATCCATATCAATTGAAACTCGCTTTCTTATTTATTGTGGGAACTCTGATTTTATTAAGAACTTCCTTTATATAATTATATTTGTATTACATTACGGTGTCAAGATAAAAGGGTATAAAAAACAAGTGGGAAACTTTCGTTCCCCACTTGTTCATGTTTTGCTATTAATTAGTCAGCGATAGGCATCGGAAGCTTAGCGATAATGCCATCAAATACTTCTGCCGGCAAAACGTTCTGAAGGTGTGCAGCAAGTGCAACCCAGAGCTTACCGAGGAGTTCCATGATCTTTTCCATTAGTATAATCCTCCCAATAAATTTTTACTGATTTGCTTTAATATTCGGCTCTCAGTATGCTTAGATTATATACTATTGTTTAACAAATGTCAATAGATTATTAAAATAAAATTAACAAATGAGCGATTTTGATACAAATGTATATTTTTTCTCGTTCATATTGTGCAAAATAACCATGTGACTATTAATAATTTTTTCTACAAATAAAACGAGGAAGGTCTAAACACTCTTCCCGAAAAATAAAAAAGACAAGCGCAAACTTGTCTTTTTTTATGGCGGAGAAGAGGAGACTCGAACTCCTGCGCCGGTTGCCCGACCTACGCCCTTAGCAGGGGCGCCTCGTCACCAACTTGAGTACTTCTCCATTGGTGTCGCTATACGACAGATATAAAAAAATGGCGGAGAGAGTGGGATTCGAACCCACGGTACGTTGCCGTACGACGGTTTTCAAGACCGTTCCGTTATAACCGCTTCGGTATCTCTCCGTTTCGCTTTGATATATTATCACAATGTTTTTGCTTTGTCAATAACTTTTTTGAATTTTTTTAATTTTTTTGCTTAAAGTTTTTATGTCGTCTTTTTTTCTTCCTGATATGACCGTATCCTAAATTGGTTCAAAGCTTTCATAATGTTACATAACGATGATACGAAAATTAAAAACCTGTAAAAAAGCAGCAGCAAATATTTACATTTAATATAGCGGGTGGTAAAATAATATTAAAGGAGGCATAATTATGAAGAAAACAATTCTATTGGTACTTTCTGTTTTGATGATGGTTCTGTTTTGCTGTGCCTGCGGTGATTCTGAAACCGGAATCACTCAGCTGTCGGAGTTGCCGTCAGGACAACATGCTGAACAGACAACAAATGATAATTTTGATCCGTCAGTTAATTATGCTGAAAAACTTTTATCGTGCAGTTTTGATGAAATAAGTGCAGTTGAACTGACAAATTCTAATTGTAACGATGGGAAAATCATGTGTAAAACGCTGACGTCGGATGAAGATATAAATCGGTTTATCGACATTTTGAAAAAGGTAAATTTAAAAAGCGAACCTCTTTCCGTGCCGAACGGTGTGGTTTGGGGATACGCAGTAAGAGTACTTTTCAAAAACGGAGATATTATTTGGGTGCATCGCAACAATACAGCTGATAATTATGTTAATGCACTTTTGATCGGCAATTCTGTATATGAAATTGAAACTGATGAATTCGATGGTTTGATCGGTGAACTTTATGATACTGTTGATCAGAAAGAAACCGAATGGTCTGTTGAATAAATATTCTCAAACTTTCTCCAAATATTTCAGCTGAAACTCTTTACAAATTTGATTTGTCATGTTATAATCTACAAGCATTATGCCGATTTCTCGGTTTGCGGACTAAGCCTTGTTGAGGAGTTTCACCAACCGCTTTCTGAGGGTCAGGCAAATGACTATTATCTAAGAGGTGAAAACAAATGATTACTAAGGAAGAAAAGAGCAAGATCATCGCTGAGTATGCAACTCACGAAGGTGACACAGGTTCTCCGGAGGTTCAGATCGCTATCCTCACATACAGAATCAACACCCTCACTGAGCATCTCAAAACAAACAAGAAGGATCACCATTCACGTCGTGGTCTTCTTAAGATGGTTGGTCACAGAAGAAACCTTCTTGCTTATCTCCAGAAGAACGACATCGAAAGATACCGTTCTATCGTTGCAAGACTCGGTCTTCGTAAATAATCATGCACACATGGCAGACATGTTCAATCGTGTCTGCCTTTTGCACGTTGTATGAGGTGTCGTTTATTAATAAAGTATTGTCTGCGGTTTCCAAACAATCTGACTAAAAATTTACTCGACGCTTCGCACATCATTGCATTAACAAGTGATTCCCAAGTGATATTAAAAATTAGACTGTTAAACATCGTGCAAACAAATTAGTTATTTAACATGGGGCTAATTCAGCATTCAGCTGTTAACGGGTTAGCACTAAATTGAACGCTTGATCAATTTATGCGAACGCTCAATTTATTGCTAAACCTGCCTCATGTCGGATATAATAAAAACGGTAAACACCGTAAAAAAGAGAGGTAAAAAATTATGTTTCCGGAATTCAGAAAATTTGAAACAACCCTTGCTGGCAGACCGCTTGTTGTTGAAACAGGCAAAATGGCAGGACTTGCAGGCGGTTCATGCTTGATTCGCTACGGCGAAACAGAAGTGCTTTGCACAGCTACAATGGCTGCAAAGCCGAGAGAGGGAGTTGACTTCTTCCCGCTTTCAGTTGACTTTGAAGAAAAACTTTATTCAGTAGGCCGTATCCCCGGTTCTTTCCAGAGAAGAGAGGGCAGAGCAAGCGAAAAAGCAACACTTTGTTCAAGAGTTATCGACAGACCGATTCGTCCGCTTTTCCCGAAGGATATGAGAAACGATGTCGGTGTTGTTGCAACCGTTATGTCTGTTGACCAGGATTGTCTTCCTGAAATCACAGCAATGATCGGTGTTTCGATTGCAATCTCAATTTCAGAGATTCCTTGGGATGGTCCTATCAGCGGCGTAAGTGTCGGACTTGTTGACGGCAAATTTGTAATCAACCCCACAGAGGCAGAAAGAGCAAAGTCGGATATGGCTGTTACAGTTGCATCAACAGCAGACCTCGTTGCTATGATTGAAGCAGGTGCAAACGAAGTTGACAACGAAACAATGTATGACGGTATCATGTATGCCCACAAGGTAAATCAGGAAATCGTTGAATTCATCAAAGGTATTCAGAAAGAAGTCGGCAAAACTAAAGTTCCGTTTGAATCACAGGATCCCGATCCTGCAATGTTTGAAGCAATCAAGAATTTTGCAATTGACGATGTAAAGTCCGCTCTTGACACAGACGACAAGAGAGTACGCGATGAGGCTCTTAAGCCTGTATATGAAAAGGTTCATGCTGAGTTTGATGAAAAATATCCCGAAGCAATCGAAAAGATTGACGAGTGCATCTATAAGCTTCAGAAATATGTTGTTCGCCGCTGGCTTCTTGATGAGGGTAAGCGTGTTGACGGACGCGGTATCAACGACATGCGTCCTCTTGATGCACAGGTTGACCTTCTCAGCCGTGTTCACGGTTCAGGTATGTTCACCAGAGGTCAGACTCAGGTTCTCACAGTAACAACACTCGGACCGATGAGCGACGCTCAGCTGCTTGACGGACTTGATAATGAAACAAACAAGAGATATATCCATCACTATAACTTCCCGTCATATTCAGTTGGTGAAACAAGACCTTCAAGAGGTCCGGGCAGACGTGAAATCGGTCACGGCGCTCTTGCTGAAAGATCACTTGTTCCGGTTATTCCGTCAGTTGAGGAGTTCCCGTACACAATTCGCCTTGTTTCAGAAGTGCTTTCATCAAACGGTTCAACTTCACAGGCATCAGTTTGTGGCTCAACACTTTCACTTATGGCAGCAGGTGTTCCGATCAAGGCTCCCGTTGCAGGTATCTCATGCGGTCTTATCACAGAGGGCGACCGTTTCATGACAATGGTTGACATCCAGGGACTTGAAGATTTCTTCGGCGACATGGACTTCAAGGTTGCAGGTACTAAGAAAGGTATCACAGCAATTCAGATGGACCTTAAGGTTCACGGCCTTACTCCGGCAATCATCAAAGAGGCTCTTGAAAAGACATATGACGCACGCTGCAAGATTATTGATGAAGTAATCCTTCCGTGCATCGCTGAGCCGAGAGCAGAACTTTCAAAATATGCTCCGAAGATGCTCACAACCAAAATTGACGTTGATAAGATTGCTGAAGTTATCGGTAAGCAGGGCAAGGTTATCCAGAAAATCTGTGCTGAATGCAACTGTAAGGTTGATGTTGAGGAAGACGGTTCAATCTTTGTTTCGGCAATTGATATTGACGATGCAAGACGCGCAATCTCAATCATTGAAACAATTGCTAACGATCCCGAAGTAGGTTCAATCTTCAGAGGTGTTGTAACAAGAATCATGAGTTTTGGTGCATTTGTTGAAATTGCTCCGGGTAAAGAGGGACTTGTTCATATCAGCAAGCTTGACGTTAAGAGAACCGAAAAAGTTGAAGATTGCGTTGCAGTCGGCGATGAAGTTATCGTTAAGGTAATTGAAATTGACGATCAGGGCAGAATCAATCTTTCAAGACGCGACGCACTTATCGAAATTGAAGGTGCAGTTCCCGAAGATAACGGTGACGATGGCGCAAGAAAACCAAGACGTGACAATAGAAGAAACCGTCACTAATCAATAAAACTATTAGGCTGTCCGCAAGGGCGGCCTTTTGTTTAGGTAATAAGTAATAGTGAATAAGGAATAGGTGTGCGGGGCGGCTTGAGTCTGCCTGAAAATATTGCCCGCAAAGTAAGGTGGATGTAATTTTGTAGTTTTTCTTTTGCAGACGATAGCTTTTGATAGGTGCAGAACTTGCCCGCATAATCACATATTAGTATAATTAGTCAGATTTAACAAAAAACATTGCAGATAATCTTGACATTTTATTATCAATTTAATATAATAAACATAATATCGGTTTTTGTAGGTAATTTCTTATGAACGTGTTTGATTTTGACAATACGGTTTATGACGGTGAAACGTTGGTGGACTTCATTCTATACTATGTTTTGCATGACATAAAGATATGGAGATTCATTCCGAAGTTGCTTTTCATTTGGCTGAAGGACAGTTTGCATCTGTTTACGGTCGAAGAAGCTGTTGAAGCCTATGCCGGTTTTCTTGAAGGATATTATGTCCATATAAAAACACTCGATGAAGACACGGTAAAATTCTGGAACAGCCATGAAAAGAAAATCAAACCTTTTTATGAGAAAATCCGCCGCGATGATGACGTTTTTGTTACCGGTACAACCGATTTTATTTTTGACGAAATCGCTCGGCGAATGGGTATCAAAAATTACATAACTTCAGCAGTTGACAGGAAAACAGGCAAGTTCACCAGGCTATGCTTCCTTGAAAACAAGGTTAAGCTTTTTCGTGAGGCTTATCCTGACGCTGAAATTGAAAATTTTTACACTGATTCAATGAACGATAAGTCAATGATGGACATAAGCAAAAATGTCTATCTTGTTAAAGGCAAAAAAATAACAAAGATTAAGTGAGGTTATCAAGATGGGAAGAATTGGAGAATTTCTTGATAGTAAAATCATCAAAAAAGATGTTGGTGAAGAAACCGTCCTGACATGGAGAGAAACGCTCTCTTATGCTGTCGGACGCGGTGCGCAGGGTATGAATACCAGCATGACAAGTTCAAAGTACATCAACAAATTTTTGACAGACGTTTTATTTGTTAAGTTGAAAAACCCGATGGGCATTGCATCAAAAATCAGATTGTTCTGCGGAATTTTTGATGCTATCAACGATCCTGTTATGGGCATCATCGTTGACAAAACAAGAACAAAAGACGGTCAGATGCGTCCGTATATCAAATGGGCACCGATACTCGTTTCCATTGTTATGGTTCTGTTCTTTGTCGGTTCTTCTGATATGCCGGGTTGGGTAAACATTGCATATGCAACATTCCTGTTTGTAATGCTTGATGTTACATATACTGCTTTTGACATACCGATGGGTGCGTTGGCATTTTCAATAACGCCGAGCGGTGTCGAACGAACCAAGCTGTTCGGTATCAGTTCAATCACACGTTCAATTGTCGGTGCTCTTCCGCAGGTATTCATTGCAGCAGGCGGGTTGCTCCCGTACTTTAAAGATCATACTGCTAAAGCATATCTTACATCTGCAATTATTTCGGCAATCGGAATATTCTTCCTTACCCGTTTGACTTATAAAAACACCCATGAAAGAGTTGAACACAGAGAAGAAAGTCCGTCAGTCAAGGATTGCTTTAAAATGCTTTTCAAGAACAGACCGTTGTTCATGCTCTTCATCGGAAACATTTTCTTCATTCTTTGCAAAATTCCCGAACAGGTTTCATATTACTTTGTTTATGACCTTATGTCCAACGGAAAATACAACGTATTCATTGACGTTGTCAAGTTCCCCGGATTCCTCCTTGCAGGTCTTATCGTTCCGAAAATCGTTGAAAAACTCGGCGAAAAATCGGACTCAAGAAAGATTTATCAATTCTGCTGTATTTCAGCAATCATTATCCATTTGCTCTTTGCAGGTCTTACCTATAACGGATTGATGAACAAGGGTGCAGGCGAATCAGTTTCTGTAATCATCGGTGTTATTGTTATCATCTTCACAGGTCTTGCAACTATTCCGCTTGAGTTTAAAAACCTTATTCAAAAAGAGATGGAAGCTGAAACTGTTGACTATATTGAATGGAAAACAGGCACACGTGCAGATGGTACAATGCTTTCAATCATGTCATTCACAGGTAAAGTTGAAAATACATTCTCATCATCAATCGGTCTTGCAGTTCTCGGTTTAACAGGCTATCTCTCTCATTCAGATGGTACTGTTGCCCAGAATCCGAGCACTAACTGGGCACTCTTCATCATGACAACTCTTGTTCCTGCTGTTGGATATCTTCTCATGCTTATCCCGATGCATTTCTACAATATCACAGCTAAGAGCCACAAGGAAATGATGGCAGAACTTACCGTAAGACGTGAGCAGATTGCAGCAGCAAGAGCAGCTGCAGAGTCGGAGGTAGTCAATGAGCAGGCATAAGACAAAATTAACGTTTATTGCCGACACTCACCATTTTTCGCTTTCGCTTGCAAAAGACGGCAGAGCCTATGATTTAAGAAGTGACTCTGACCAAAAATGCTTAAAAGAAACCGGCGGCATCATTGATGCCGCTTTTTCGGATATTGCATTGAGTGATACCGATGCGGTGATGATTATCGGCGACTTAACCAATGACGGTGAAAGAGTGTGCCATGAAGAGTTTCGCGAAAAGTTGTATGCGCTGAAAAATGCAAAATCGGTTTATGTTATCACCGCAACGCATGATTGGTGCTGTGATGAAAATCCGCGAAAATATGACGGTGACACGGTTTCAAATGATGTTCCCACAATGATGCATGATGAGTTACGCGACTTCTATTATGACTTTGGTCCGAAGCAGGCTAAGTCAGAGTTTATCACACATTTAGGCACTTGTTCATACACGGTTGACATCGGTGATGATGTTCGTTTGCTTGCACTCAACGATGACCAAAACGGTAAGGGCAGAGCAGGTTTTAAAGAGGATCATTTCTGTTGGATTGAGGAGCAAATACGGCAGGCAAAAAATGACGGCAGAGTACTTATTGCGATGGAGCATCACTTGATTATGCCGAATGTTCATGCACTTATCACAGGCGGCGGAACATGCGTAGGCGATAGGGAAGAGGTTGCATCAAGACTTGCTGATGCAGGACTAAAATATATGTTTGTAGGTCACTCTCATATGCAGGGTATAGATACGTTTACTTCGCAGAACGGAAACACAATAACACAGTTCAACGTTGGTTCATTATGCGGCTATCCATCACCTATTGTGAATGTGATAGTTTCAGATGGTAAACTGGAAGTTGAAACAAATCATGTGTCAAAGTTCAGCTATAACGGCAGGATATACGATGCTGAAAAATATCTTTCAGCAAATGCATATACCCTTATTGATAGGCTTATTGAAACCGCTGACGCAGATAAATCAGAATTCCGTGACAGATTGACAGCATTGCAGCTTGACGGAGAAGCATTTCAAAATCTATATTTGATTGCAAAGCCGTTGTTTAAAGCACTTTCGAAATCAACGGTAAAAGATGTATATAAACTGTTGAAACCGCTTAAATTGGCTGATAATGTAAATTCAAGGGACATTAATATCCTTGCTGATAAGCCGATAGTTGAAATAATTCATGAAATGATGCTTTCTTTCATGGATGGAACAACAAACTATCATGAGCAGGGCAGTGCATATTATAATGTTGTTATGGGTGCGGCTGATGCACTTGTGAAAATCAAAAGGTGCAAACTGACTCTTGACGTCAGAGAAACACTGCATAATCTGCTTGTGAAAAGAGAGTTTGATATAAATCACTGCGTGATTTAATGAGGAATTAGGAGTGATGAGTTAGGAACGAATGTCGCGTTGAAAGCAGAGATGAATTCTTAACTTTTCTCCCGCACATGAAAAGAATAACCAACAGTCAGATTTTCAAATTAATAATCCCGTAGTAGGACATGTGCCGACTACGGGATTTGCTGTTGCTTGCAATATTTAGAATATATCTGCTACAAATAAAAAATTAATTTGCTTCGCGGAGAATGATTAAAGTCAGACGCCAATTTTTATCGCGACCATAATTCCTCACTCCTAATTAATAGAGTTGATATCATACGGGGTTCTTTGGTATACGAAGTAATTAAGCCAGTTTGTGAACATCAGTGTTCCGACATTGCGCCATGTCATGATAGGTTTGTTCTCCGGGTTATCGTCCGGAAAATAGTTGTGAGGAACTTTGATGTCAAGGCCTTTGCTTTTGTCGCGGAAGTATTCCTTGGCGAGTGTGTCCACGTCATATTCAGAATGACCCGTTGTGAAAAACTTCCTGCAAGCAAGGTCGGAAATCAGATGTATTCCTGATATCTCAGAATAGGAAAGTATTTGTAGATCCTTACATTTTGCAACATCTTCAAAGCGTGTTTCTGTGTGACGTGACTGAGGAACGTTGTAGCAATCGTCAAAACCGCGAAGCAGAGGATGGCGCAGATCAAGCGGCTTATGTGGGAAGATACCGAACATTTTCTCTTTAAGTTCATGCTTGGGTATACCGTAATGGTAATATAGCGCCGCTTGTGCGCCCCAACAAATGTGGAAGGTTGAATAAACGTTTGTCTTTGTCCATTCAAAAATTTCGCAAAGTTCGGGCCAATAGTCCACATCCTCAAACTCAAATTGTTCAACTGGAGCACCTGTAATAATCATTCCGTCATATTTCTTATGCTTTATTTCATCAAAATTTTTATAGAAAGTCAGCATGTGAGTTTCGTCAATATGTGTTGCTTTGTGTGTTGCGGTTTGCAAAAGTTCAATGTCAACCTGCAAAGGAGAATTTCCGAGGATTCTCAGCAACTGAGTTTCTGTGTCAATTTTTGTGGGCATGAGGTTCAGAATGAGAATTTTAAGCGGACGAATGTCCTGCAATTCAGCGCGGCTTTGCGTCATGACGAAAATGTTTTCACTTTCAAGACTTTCTCTTGCCGGAAGTCTGTCGTCAATTCTGATTGGCATTGTAATCACCTCATACTTAAGATTTTGCGGTAACTGTAATTATAACAAAAAAACTTGCCTTTTGCAATGCGTATCGGCAAGTTTTTGAATATGTGCTTAATTCAACGAAAAACAAGCTGGCTAAAACGACAGCTTATTTTTATATTACATATTCTCAACATAATGAGCACGTTCGCCGCCGATATATTTTGCTCTTGTGCGTGCGGCTGTGATGTGTGCCTGTCCGATATGATCAACCGAAAGTCTGAGAGGAACTGCAACATGTTTAAGATGCATACCGATAAGAGTGAGCCCGATATCAAGTCCTGCGTCAGCCTTGATGTGTTCAACAGCAACAGGCTCGGCGAAGTTTTCATATGCTGTTGTTGCAAAAGAGCCGCCGGCTTTAGGCTGTGGACGAACGTTTACAATTTCATATCCGCGTTTTTCAGCGGCAGATTTTTCAATGATAAGCGCTCTGTTAAGGTGTTCACAGCACTGCGCCGCAAGTTCAATTCCATGTTCTTTCAAAATCGGATATATCACATGGAATACTTCCTGAGCCGTTTCCAGAGAAGAGCCGTGTCCGATTGTTTCGCCAACAATCTCGCTTGAAGAACAACCTATAACGAGCAGATCGCCTTTTTTGAGGTTTGCTTTTTCAATCAATTCACGTATAGCGGTTTCAGCCTGTTTCTTAATATTTGTCATAACAAGTCAAATCCTTTCATCTATGAAATTCAAATTACATATTGATTTTTTGCTTTCAATACGTATAATATACTTGAAATCTGTCAGTAATAAAATGCACAAAAATGATATTTTTTTAGAGGACAGAAACGTTTTAATTAGGAGTGAGGAATGAGGAGCCTGTGAAAGCTAAATTATGCTACGCATAGCTAAATAGTTCACTTCGTTCACAGCTAAAATTGCTTCGCAAGCTAAATTATTCACTTCGTGAATAGTTGCGGTCGCGAGGAAAACATCTGCAACAATTAGCTTTCAACCGCGAAGATAATTCCTAACTCCTCATTCCTAATTCCTAATTGAATCGGAGGGTGGCTATGGATAAATTCGTGCCAAAATATGTCAAGCTATATGAGCAATATAAATCGCTGATTCTTGACGGAGTGCTTTCAAGCGGCGAAAAGATACCGTCTATCAGAACAAGTTCTCAGAATTTTAACCTTAGCCGCACTACTGTTGAAACAGCCTATGCTATGCTTGAAGCCGAGGGATATATTATATCAAAAGCACAAAGCGGTTTTTATGTATGTAAAGCCGACTTTGAAAAAATTGCCGCAATCAGAAACAATGACGACGCTGATGTGAAAAATCAGCATAAGATAAAATATGATCTTGTTTCATCAGGTGCGGACAGAGAAAGCTTTAATTTTGCGCTCTGGCGTAGATATATCAAAAGCGCACTCAGGCAGGATGAACGGCTTTTGTCTTATGGCGAGCCGCAGGGCGAACACGATTTGCGTGAAGCCATATGCAGCTATATAAGCAAGGAACGCAATGTTATTTGTACACCCAAGCAGATTGTCATTGCCGCAGGCACGCAGAGTCTGATTGGTATTTTGTGCGCAATAACGAGGGAGCGCAAAGAAGTTGTTTTTGTCGGTTCAAGGTTCGACGGCGGTAAGGCTGTATTTGAAGATTACGGCAAGCATGTTTCTGCAATGCTACCGATACCTAAAAAAATGAATGAACTTTCCAATTTTGATGTGTCACTGATTTACACATCACCGTCACACATTGATAGTTGGGGAAGCGTGCTTGATATCGGAAAGCGCCGTGAAATGCTTGAATTCGCTCACGAGCGTGACTGTTTGATAATCGAAGATGATTATGACAGCGAATTTCGTTATTATACGCGTCCGATGCCGTCACTTCAAGGAATGGACGCAGGACAAAATGTCGTATATATCGGCACGTTTTCAAAAATGCTGCTTCCGTCAATACGTATCAGCTTTATGGTATTGCCACCGAAGCTGGTCGCTGAATATGAAAAACGCGGCAGATTGTATAATCAGACTGCATCAAAAGCTGAGCAGATTGCGCTTTGTCAGTATATTCGTGACGGACACCTTGGTGCACAAATAAAAAAGCAGCGTAAGCAGTATGCATCAAAAACAAAACAGATATGCAAAAGAGCGAGCGAGATACTCCCAAAAACAATTGAATTTAGTGAATGTCATGCAAGCTATCTGATACGTATCAAGGCAAGAACGCAGAAAAGCAGTGAGGATATTGCAGAAACTGCTGAGATGCTTGGTGTGAAAATTCGTCCGATCGGCAATGAAAACGGCAGAGCATTGCTGCTGATATCTGTTGCAGGTTTTGATACACAAAATTGTGATGATATGCTTGAACTCTTAGTGAAAGCAGTTTATGAGTGATTGAAACATTTTTAGGAGGTTTTAGTTATGATTTTTTGGATTGCAATAATAATTTTAGCGGTGTTGGTTCTCAATATTTTGTTTGGCTGTTTATGCATGTATGCCATTTTCGGCAGACGCTGTGAGGGCAGTTCATCGCTGAAATATTTTACACACGAGGATTTTGACGGATTGAAGGCTGCAAGGATTGAATTTCCGTCCAATAAGGGTCAGATACTCAGGGGTGCTGTTTATACTCACTGTGATGTTAAAGAACCGATCGGACTTGTTGTGTTTGCTCATGGAATGGGCGGTGGACATCTCAGTTATACAACTGAAATCAACACTTTTGCTGCGGCAGGCTTTGTTGTTTTGGCATATGACAACACAGGAACAATGTCATCCGACGGAAAGTCACTTGGCAGCTTTTATCAGGCAGTGAGAGATCTGCGCTCGGCATTGAAGTTTGTTCGTGAAAGTGAATCACTTTCAAAATATAAAGTAATTTTAGCGGGACATTCGTGGGGCGGTTATACGGTGTGCCAGGCTTTGGCTCATGAAAAAGCTGCAGGTGTAGTTTCGTTCTCAGGCCCTGACAGAACATCGGGAATTTTTTGTGACGGTGCAAAAAATATGACAGGACTTTCGGTGAATTTCATGCGTCCGATTTTTGCACTTGCGGGAGTTATTTTCGGCGGTAAGGATTCATATCACAGTTCAGCCTCGATTCTTGCTAAAACAGATGTACCTGTTTTGCTTTTGCAAGGTGATGCCGACAAATTGGTAACACTTCAAAATTCACCTGTTTCGTCTGATGAAGTGAAATCAAACCCGAATGTTACAACTGTTTTATATGATGGCAGGGCGCACAATGTGTATCAGACAAAGCGCTCAGAAAAATATCTCGGCGAAACTCTCGCAAAGATAGATGAAACCAAAAAGCATTATAAAAAAGGCGAAATGCCTGATGATGTACGTAAAGAACTTTATGACATTGACTATTCACTGATGACAGAAGAAGACCCCGAAGTTATGGGGAAGGTCGTAGAGTTCATGAGGAACTGCGTACGGGTATGATGCGGGGAAGAATGTACCTATTGTAAGTAATAGTCCGCAGAGAAAGAAATAATTAGGCATGAGGAGTAGTAACTGTGGTTGCTATGCTTGCGCACAGCTAATATTGCGAGTTAGATTGCACTTGTCAAAAGACCCAATGTGGTCGACCTGCAATCTTATCTATAGCAAAATACACCTAAAAATCACGAGTGATTTTTAGGTGTATTTTTTGCATATATCAGAGTTTCTTTTTTGAGTTTTTTTCCGAACACAGAAAAAGGAACTGCCAATTCAGCACGAGGACAAGTTAAGATGATGCAGTGATATTACCCAAATTTATATTTTCCGTTTGTACCAAGTTCAAAGTGATATTTTGCAATGCCGAGATCAAGTTTAGTATAAAATCCAAGTCCTGCCTTGGCTGTCACCTTATCACCAATCAGTGTGAACATAAACTTCTGTTGATTGAGCGCAGTGGGAGCGAGCAGAGCAGCATTGACACCGTTTTTGAACCATTCCGGCATTTCTTCGTCAGCTTTTGCAACAGATGAAAATTCCTTCGATTTATGAGGTACACCCTGTGTTTCGCCATATCCGAGAGTGATGACAACACAAAGTTTTTCGCCTTTATCAACAACAAACGCAGTTTTGATTTTACTGTATGTCAAGGCTACCCAACAGGTGTTAAGTCCGAGTTGTTGTGCTATGAGCACAATACGCTCACCGTAATAGCCACATTTTTCTTCAAGGTCTGAGCCTTTTTTGCCGACAAGAGCAATATAGTTGCTTACACCGGAGAAGTGACCGTAATGTGCCATACGACTGTCAAACGCTTTCGGCTCGTTAACAACAAGCTGAAAATGAAGCCCGCTTTCTTCGTTACACTTGTCAATCTCTGCCTTTATTGCTTCAATTTTTTCAGCTTCTATAGGCTTATTCTTATATCTGCGAACACTATGTCGTTCATTCATTGCTTCAATTAAGTTCATGATTGTTTCCTCCAATATAAATATAATTGCTATTAAATTGTGTGGATTTTTAATTCTTACACAATTTAATTTTGCGGGCATAAACCCAAAAATTGCAGATAACTAATCCGCGACCGCACTTATTCACTATTACCTCTTACCTGTTACCTCTTACTTATTACCTGATTTCCATTCCTCATTAATATTAAATTCATCAACATCAATTGAAGCGTCAACATATGGCAGTACAACTGTAAAATCCGTGTGTTCGGTTGTGCTTTTTGCCTTTATTGTTCCGCCGTGCAGGTCAACAATATGCTTGGCAATTGCAAGGCCTAAACCGGAACCGCCTGTTGAGGTGGTTCTTGATGAATCAAGGCGGAAAAACTTATCAAACAGCCTGTCGAGTTTTTCCTGAGGAATTTCATCGCAAAGGTTGCGGAATTTTATCACAACTCTTGTGTTTATAATTCTTGCACCGATACGTATTGTGGTGTTGGGGTAGCAGTAATTTACTGCGTTTTTCAACAGGTTGTCAAACACTCTTGCAATTTTGTCCGAATCTGCAAACATGACTATTTTTTGCGGTATGTCTATGTCGAAATCAAGATTTTTGTCTTTAAACATCGGGTAGAATTCATCCGCGATTTGACTTAGCATCATGCCAAGGTCGATTCTGTTGCGCTGAAGTGTGATTTGCTGAAGATTGAAGCGTGTGATTTCAAAAAATTCATTAATAAGCTGTTCGAGGCGATAAGCTTTTTCAAGTGTGATTCCGATATATTTTGCCCTTTGTTCAAGCGGTAGTTCAGGACATTCATCAAGCAGTGAAAGATATCCGATAACGCTTGTTAGCGGAGTTTTAAGGTCGTGAGCAAGATACATAACAAGGTCGTTTTTTCTTGATTCCGATTGTGCGGCAATTTGCTGATTACGGAACACGTCCATTTTGATATCTTTTATGGCAATTTCAACATCCGAAAAGTTTTTTGAAAACTTTTTTACTTCAACATCATCGGTGAGAATTGCCGAAAGGCTTCGCCATGTTTTGTCAAAATTTATAAGTGTCGAAATAGAATATCCGACGCATGAAAACACAAAGAAGATTCCGTATATTGCAAGCATAGCGACAAAGCTGTTACCTCTGACAAACAAAGCGGCACTTTCTCCGAAAAGGTCCGATACTATCATATAAATGTAATCTTGTATTGACGGATACTGAGCCGATGCAAGAAGCAGAATAATATATAGAACAAACAGTAACGCAAAACAGAATAGATTGAACCTGAGAAAATCACGGATGATTTTAGTGCTCATTCTCTCCTTGGTTGTTACATTTTTCTTTGCGCGCTTGCTTTTTTTCTTTTTTTGTGTATCTGTATCTTTAGATTTAGGACTTCTTTTCAATTTTATATCCAACTCCCCAAACGGTTTTTACGAATCTCGGATTGCGTGACGGCTCGTGCAGTTTTTCTCTTATTCTTCTGATATGTACCATGACGGTATTGTTGCTGTCAAGATATTTCTCGCCCCAGACCTTTTCAAATATATCTTCAGTTGAAACAACGTTGCCTGCATTTTCGCAAAGAATCCATAAAATGCCGAATTCAGTAGGAGTGAGAAAAACTTCGTTACCGAAAAGATAACATTTATGAGTGCGGCTGTCAACCTCAAGACCGGAAATTTCAATTATACTGTCATTTTTTGTGTTGTCAGCACTGTCATTGCTGTATTGTTTATATCTTCTCAGCTGCGCCTTAATTCTTGCCGTGAGCTCAAGCGGATTGAACGGCTTTGTAACATAGTCGTCTGCGCCGAGTGTGAGTCCTGAAATTTTGTCTATATCCTCTGTTCTTGCAGTCAGCATAATAACAGGATAGGTATATTTTGCGCGAATTGCAGAACATAGTTCGAATCCGTCAACGTCAGGAAGCATAACATCAAGCACAGCGAGATCGAATTCCACGCTGTTTATTTTTTCAAGCGCATCTTTTCCGTTAAAACATTTGCAGATATCATAATCCTCACTTTTGAGAAACAATTCAATGAGGTCTGCAATTTCTTTTTCATCGTCAACAATAAGTATTTTCATAGATATCACCGATAATATATAGTATGCAATCAGCGTTTTATGTCGTTTAGGATCGCTGATATAAAATATTATAGCATATTCTGTCAATGTATTTCTTAAGATTTTCTTAAGGTTTGGTTTGCAATAATAACATTCTCGTAATAATTATTGACAATTATTTTTAAATAGAGTAAACTAAAGCTACTTTAAAGGATAACTTTGTTATTCTGAAAAGACAAAAACTAATTTCAATTTTTACATAAGGACGGTTTTGATAATGAATCTTCTTGTTACTCTTAACAGCAATTATATAACACCGCTTTGTGTTATGCTTAAATCGCTCATGCTGTCAAATCCGAACGGTAACTTTGATTTATATGTTGCACACTCATCCTTGACAGAAAATGATTTTAATTTAATAGATAAAAGTATTGATAAGTGCAGAACTGCTGTTCACTCGATTGAGGTTGACCCGAAAATACTCGATTCCGCTCCCGTGCTGAAACGAATTTCCAAGGAAACATATTATAGATTACTTATAACTGACTATCTTCCAAAAGAAGTGGACAGAATTCTTTATATTGATCCTGATACTGTCGTTATAAATGATATCAGTGAGTTTTACAATATTGACTTCGGTGACTGCGTTCTTGCCGCGGCATCCCACACAGGCCCGTTCCGTGAGTTCCTTAATCGTCCAAGATTCAGATATCCAAAGGGACACCGGTATTTTAATGCAGGCATCATCATGTTCAACGTTGATATGATGCGTAAGCTTGTTAATATTAATGACATCTTTGATTATATCAGAAGACATGAAAAATGGCTTTTCCTTGCAGACCAGGATGTGCTAAACGGCATGTTTAACGATAAGACTCTTTTTGTTGATGAATGTATTTATAACTTGGATGAAAAGACGGTAAGCCATAATAAAAAGAGAGTAACTGATCTTGACTGGGTAAGGAAAAACACGGTTATTGTTCATTTTAATGGTTCATATAAGCCATGGAAGCCGAATTATAGAGGTATTCTTGCACCGTTGTATTTTGAATATAAAGAGCAGCTTGATATAGATTAAGAGAGTGAGTATCAGACCATGAAGTATTACAAAGGGATATTCTATCTTTACATTGTTATGTTGATGGTGAGTCATGGACTTTACAGTTCCGGTTGGAATGCAGGCAATGTTGTCATGAAAACTTCAGCAATCTGCTTGTGTGCTTTTGTGTCGGTTTTGTACATAATATACAGAGTGAAAACTTTTAAATGCTTCAATATGTCAGTTCGTAGAATGATTGTTGAACTTGTTGTTCAGTTGTCAGGTGCAGTAATAATTTTGTTTATGAATAAAAACTATTTGATTTTATTGCCGTTTATTGTCTGCTGTATTCCAACGGTTATTAACAATGATTATATTGATGAATTCTATAAAAGTAAAAAATAATAAAAGGTTGACATAGAATGAGTTTTAAAGAGAAAATTAAAAGTATAAAAATTATCAGTGATGACCCAAAGCAAAAGAAAAAGCAGATAGCAATCATCGTTGCGGCTGCTGTTTTGATTGTAGCTTTTATTATCTGCTATTGTATTTTCGGAAAAAAACTGCTCGCATTTTTTGAAGATACCGATAAATTTAAAGATTGGCTTGATAGCTTCGGGGCAACAGGTAAGGTTGTCTTTGTAACTATTCGCGCACTTCAGACGGTTGTTAAATTTATCCCTGCTGAACCACTTGAAATTGGTTCAGGCTTTGCATATGGTACTTTCGGCGGAATGTTCTATTGCATGCTCGGTACATTTATCGGCTCAATGATAATTATTGTTCTGACAAAGATTTTCGGTGTTAAAATTGTCAATGTGTTTGTTCCGCAGGAGCAGATAAATTCCCTTCGCTTTTTGCAGAATAAATCAAAGCTTAGTATCACGCTTTTCATTTTATATCTTATTCCGGGCACACCGAAAGATATTATAACTTACCTTATCGGTCTTACCGATTACGGTATGGTGAAATTCATGATTTTGACGAGCATAGCAAGAATACCATCGATTATAACGTCAACAATTTGCGGTGCATCGCTTGAGCAAAAGAATTATGCACTTTCAATCGGTGTATTTGTGGGAACAGCGTTGCTGGGACTTGTAGGACTTGTGATTTATAATAAACTTGAGAAAAAACTTAATGCACGAACAGACAGTGCAAAACTTGAGGAATCAAGCGAAATAAACGCTGAAACTGACAATGAATGATAAAAATACCTGTGTGTTTTTCATGCAGGTATTTTTTATGCTGAGGTTCATTAAATGTCTTATCAGCATATAATAGACCGAGGCAAAATTACTCCCCGAAACAGATTAAAAATCAAAGTGACTGCACATAATAATTGTGAAACAGTCAAAGTATGAACGCAGTCGAAAGATTATGCGTTAAGACGCAAAGGGAGTTTTAATTATGAATGTTAAACGAGGAGATATATTTTACGCGGATTTGAGTCCTGTCATAGGCTCTGAGCAGGGCGGAGTCAGACCCGTGCTGATTGTTCAAAATAATATCGGAAACAAATTCAGTCCGACCGTTATCGCAGCAGCAATTACGAGTCAGCGCTCAAAAACAAGTCTGCCGACACATATCAGAGTCAATGCCGACAACTGCGGACTTTCACGTGACTCAATTGTTCTGCTTGAGCAGGTGAGAACTCTTGATAAAAAACGACTTAAAGAGAGAATGGGAAATCTTGATGAGCGGGATATGTCCAGAATTGACAAAGCCCTTACAGTAAGTTTTGGACTTGGCAGCAGCATGGCTAATACATAACAGCCATGGTGATAATTAGATTAATGCGGTGCTTGCGCACGGGTACTGCGTACGGCTATGATGCGGGTCAGATTGTACTTGTTGAAAGATTTAGTCCGCAAAGGAAGAAAAAATTAGAAATGAGGAGCAGCTACTACGCAGAAGTAATAGGTAATAAGTAATAGTGAATAAGTTTGGTCGCGGGTAAAGCAGTAATATATTTTAATTTGTATCCGCGAAACAAAGTTATACGCAAGCTAAAAGCAGAATAATGAATAAAACAATCCTCCAATAAGACTACAAGTAAAGACAGCCGACAAAGCCCCGGCTGTTTTGAATCTCTATGGTTATGGTGAACAGTCTAACTGTAGCCGAACGTATTTCGTCATTATTGTACGGCGTCCAAAGGACATGGGAGTTAGT
>JAMPDR010000059.1 GCA_023665555.1 Ruminococcus sp. | reverse complement strand
GCTGCGAACGCAGTGAGCAATTTAGCTATGCGAAGCATAATTTAGCTTTATAAGCCTTCTTTGCGGTTGAACGACTGACAATTTGCACTATTTTCCCCGCAATTACGCATTACGAATTACGAATTACGAATTACGAATTGCCTCAACTGTCCTGTCGATATCCTCATCGCTGTGTGCCGCCGATACAAACATTGCTTCAAATTGACTGGGAGCAATATATATTCCGTTTTCAAGCATGTGACTGAAATATCGGGAGAACGCTTTTGTGTCCGATGTCAGCGCAGATGCATAGTCAGTTACCTGCGTGTTTGTGAAAAATGCACTCAAAAGCGAGCCGACCCGATTGACTGTTAACCCTTTGGCTCGATAAGCATCTTCAAGTCTTTTTGCCTTGCGGTCAATATCAGTATAAATATCAGGTGAGTTTTTCAGAATTTTCAGCGTTTCGATTCCCGCCGTGACAGCAACAGGATTGCCCGAAAGCGTTCCTGCTTGATAGACACTGCCGAGCGGTGCAACCATGTTCATAATCTCTTTTTTGCCGCCATATGCTGCAAGCGGCATGCCGCCGCCGACAATTTTGCCGAGCGTCACCATGTCCGGAATAACACCGTAATATTCGGATGCGCCACCGTAGGCAATGCGGAAACCTGTTATAACCTCATCAAAAATCAAAACTGTGCCGTGCTCGTTTGTGATTGCACGCAAAAATTCAAGGAAACCTTTTTTCGGCGGCACAACACCCATGTTTGCGGCAACAGGCTCAACAACTACGGCCGCTATATCCGCACCGTCAGCATCAAAAAGTGCCTGCACTGATTGCTCATTGTTGTATTCCGCAAGCAAAGTGTTATCAGCATAGCCTACAGGAACTCCTGCACTATCGGGAACTGATTGTGTCAGCAAGCCTGAACCCGCCTTTACCAGCAAGCCATCGCTGTGTCCGTGATAATTTCCTGCAAATTTGACAATCTTATTTCTGCCTGTATATCCCCTTGCAACTCTGATTGCACTCATTACTGCTTCTGTTCCGCTTGAAACAAGGCGAACAGACTCTATCGCCTCTACTGCATCAACAATAAGTTTTGCCAGAACAGTTTCTTTCTCGGTCGGCGCACCGAAAGTCAAGCCGTTGTCACAAACCTTTTTCACTTCCGAAATGACCTGCTCATGTGCATGCCCTAAAATCGCAGGACCCCATGAGCAAACATAGTCAATGAATTTGTTGCCGTCCTCATCAAAGATGTATGCTCCCTCAGCTTTTTTTATAAAAAGAGGATTACGCTCAACTGCACGGAACGCACGGACAGGACTGTTCACTCCGCCCGGTATATATTCTTTTGCCTGTTCAAAAAGCTGTTTTGATTTTTCTGTTTTCATTCTGAAAGCCACCTCGCAACATCAAGGGCATGATATGTGATGATTCTGTCTGCCCCTGCCCTTTTCAGTGAAATCATGTTTTCAAGCACGATTCTTTTTTCATCTATCCAACCGTTTTGTGCGGCGGATTTTACCATTGAATATTCACCGCTGACATTGTATGCAATGAGCGGAACATCAAAGCGTTCTCTTGCTGTTTTGAGAATATCCATGTATGCCAAGGCAGGCTTGACGATTATCATGTCTGCGCCCTCGGTAAGATCATCGGCAATCTCACGCATCGCTTCTCTGCCGTTTGCAATATCCATCTGATAGGTTTTTCTGTCGCCGAAACATGGCACAGAACCTGCCGCATCACGAAACGGTCCGTAATATCCCGAAGCAAACTTTGCGCTGTAACTCATGATAGGTGTATTTATAAATCCATTTTCATCAAGTGATTGCCTAATCGATGCAACTCTGCCATCCATCATGTCTGACGGTGCAACAATATCCGCGCCTGCTTTTGCCAATGATACAGCCATTTTTGAAAGCAGCGGTAAGGTATCATCATTCAATATTTCATCTCTGTCAACCAAGCCGCAGTGACCGTGAGAAGTATATTCACAAAGACAGATATCTGCAATCACAAGCAGTGACGGATATTTCTGTTTGATAAGTCTGACTGCTTTTTGAGTGATTCCGTTTTCGTCATATGCACCCGAACCGACCTCATCTTTATGCGCAGGTATACCGAAAATCAGAATAGCAGGAATTTTTGCATTTGATATTTTTTCAAGTTCTTCATCCATTCTGTCAGGTGAATAGCGAAAAATGCCCGGCATAGATTCAATTGGTTCTTTTATATTTTCACCTTCAACAACAAAAAGAGGATATATCAAATCGCTGACACTGATATTGTTTTCCCGAACAAAACTTCTCATCTGTTCATTCTGTCTAAGTCTTCGAAATCTTTTCATTTTGGTTCTCCTTTATCATCTCAATTATACCGTCTGCTGAATGTTCTTTTGCTGTTAAAAATTTCCTCTCGGTATATTTTTTCAGCCGCTTTGCCGTAACTTCACCGATACAAACAGGCACAGCATTTCCAAGCTGACCGCCGCTTTTGAAAAATAAATCAACAGAACTGCCGCTTGCAAAAACAATGTAATCGCTTTTGCAGTTGATATCATCGGCAATGTTTCCGACTGCGCGATATGTATGGATATCATCATACGAAACATCGGCATTGTCCAGTTCTTCGGTAAGTTCTGCCGAACCGTTTTCGGCTCGCAATATCAGCAGTTTATCACTACCTTTTACAACTTTTCCAAGCTGTTCTCCCAACACTTTTGCCGTGTATACACTCGGAATAAAATCAGCGTTAAAGCCGTATTCACCAAGCCTGTCTGCACTGCCTTTGCCGATACATGCAAATTTAAGATGCGAAAGTGAGCGGTAGTCTATTTTCTGCTTTTTCATGTGATTGAAAAATATATCAACACCGTTTGCACTTGTAAACACCAGCCACGTATATCCGTCAAGATTCATCGGTACTGCATTTTCAATCGGCTCAATTTCGAGATACGGACAGCATACCGTCTGCGCACCCGACTCATAAAGTCGACCACTTAGCTTGTTCACAAACTGCCTTGTACCTGTAACCATTACAGACACTCCGTCAAGTTCATGCGATATTGTTTTCGAAAAGTCATATTCTGCCGTTTTACCGATAACTATAATTGCAGGTGTCTGCGCTTTCTCTGCGGCATCGGCAAGTTCAGAAAGTGTACAGTTTATCCGCATACCGTCTGCACTAAAGCCGTTCGACAAAATTGCACAAGGTGTATTTTTATTCTTACCGTTCTCGATAAGTTTTTTTTGAATATTCGCCGCGTTATGAAGTCCCATCAAAAAAACGAGCGTGCCTTTGAGCCTTGCCAAAGCTGAATAGTCCTCTTCGGTTTCGGTCGCGGTGTGCCCTGTTACAACGGTGAACGACTGAGCCACACCTCTGTGCGTGACAGGTATACCAAATTCTTCGGGCACTGCAACCGCCGAGGTTACACCGGGAATAAGTTCATACGGAATGTTTTCATTTTTCAATGCAAGAATTTCTTCGCCGCCTCTGCCGAAAACAAAACTGTCGCCGCCTTTCAGCCGTACCACGTATTTATTATCCAATGCCTTTTCAATCAGAATATCGTTAATTCTCTGCTGATTTTCGCTGTGCTTTCCGATGCGTTTTCCGACATAGACAAGTTCGCAATTCTGTTTCGCATATGTCAGCAGATTATCATCAATCAAATCATCATACACAATGACATCTGCCTTTTTTATTTTTTCAAGACCTTTGAGCGTTATCAGACCGCGTCCGCAGCCTGCACCCACAAGTGTAACCATGCCGTTCAAATTGTCACATCCTTTTCACCAACGTTATTAAGAAGATTATATAAAACCTTTTGCAATTAACAAGTTCATTCTCTGCAATGTTTCTCTTTTTTGTGGATATTACCAACCCGCTATCAGTTAATATATTTCTCTGAGCAAAATGAACAAATTTTATGTAACCTTTTTCAATTTTGAAAAACATAAACACTTCACATTTTTTTTGCTCATTTTGTCCAGTGTGTAGTTATAACTTTATAAGTGTTTATTATTTCAACAATACTAATTGATTTATTGCTGATTACTGCCTACCATCTACCTTTGCGGACTAAATCTTTCCGACAGGCACAACCTTACCCGCATCATGGCCGTACGCAAGTACCGTAATTACGCATTACGAATTAAGCATTACGCATTGAATCTTTCAGTGTTTCAAGCTGCGAAAAGTTCACTCTTCGTCTTATTCGTCTGCCCTCAAAAAGTGCTTCAATTTCAATCTCGCTGCCGTCAAGTTCAGCATGTACACCCACCGCTGATGAACAACCGGCATTAAGACAGCGAAGCATATATCGCTCAGCAAAAAAGCGTTTCATCGTTTCAGAATCGTTTACGGCTTCAAGCAGCTTGATTGTTTCTTCATCAGACTTGCGGCACTCAACTGCAATTATCCCTTGACATGCGGCAGGCATAAACTCAGACGGAGAAAACACTCTCACGTCAAAACTGTCAAGGTCAATGTTCAGCCTGTCAAGTCCTGCCTTTGCCAGAATTATACCATCATACATACCGTCACGCAGTTTTTTCAAGCGTGTATCTACGTTGCCCCTTATGCTCACAAACTCAGCATCAGGCAAATGCCGCCTGCACTGGTCAACGCGTCTTATACTGCTTGTTCCGATTGTTGGACATTCGGGCAAATTTGCCCCTTTATTTGTCAATAGGCAGTCAGCACAAGACCCTGCTTTCGGTGTTGCGGCAATTATCAGAGAATCTGCAATTTCATAAGGCAGATCCTTTCCGCTGTGAACCGCAATATCGGCATCACCGTTTATCAGCTTTTTTTCAATTTCTCTGACGAACAAACCGTCGCCGCCAATTGCCGACAGCGGGCTTTCCCTATCCATGTCACCCTTGGTAGATACTTCAAGTATACTGACCGACACACCGCATTTTTCAAGCATAGTCTTAACAATATTTGCCTGTGCCATTGCTAATTTGCTTGAACGCGTTGCAAGAACAATTTTTCTGTTTTCACTCATGTGTATTCTCCTTGGATGCTATAATAATCCTCTCAATCTCTCCCTGTGAAATATCGCCACGTTCAAGCAAAACCGCAAGAACCTTTTTGTTCACAATGCTTCTTGTTTTCTGACACGGAATCTCGCTTTTCAGCCGCTCGCGTATCTCATGCATTGTATCAAGAATTCGCTCTGTATCATCAGGAAGTATCTGCTCAATTTCACGTCTGACATGCCGGCTGAAAGCAGGACTTTTCCCTGCGCTTGTGATTCCGATTGTCAGGTCGCCTTTTTTTATAAGGCTCGGAAAAATGAAAGTACAGTTTTCCGGGTCGTCAACAATATTAACCGGTATCTTATTTTGCTTGCAAAGATTTGCAATCTTACCGTTCAGTTCACGGCTGTCAGTTGCCCCGATAACATAATCGCCGAGAAAAATATCATCATCTTCAAAGCATTTGTTTATAACTTTAAATCCTGTTATATCTGTTTTTTCAGCAATCACAATGATATTTTTGGTGAAAGCCGACAACCGTTTTATTTTTCCTGCGGCAACTTTTCCGCCGCCTATAACCAAAAAAGTTTTATTTTCAATGTTTTCAAAAAACGGAAAAAGTGTCATATCGTATTTATCCTTTCAAGCGTTTCAACAAAACTTGCAAATGCTTTTGAATCAGACGCATCACGGAATTTATAAACAAAGTGCATAAAATCATCACCGCCGTTTTCGCGTGAAAACTCTTTCAAGAACGCTAACGAGCGATGAAACAACAATTCTTTAAACACCAAATCAAGTTCATGTTCAACCATATCATTGGCAGAAACAAACTCTTGCTGTTTAACCGAATTATTATGTTTAGCAATGGTTTCAAAATCATCAACAGTTATCAACTGTGCGCCGTCAATTTCACGAACCGCATCATCAATATCACGCGGTACAGATAAATCAACAAACAGTCTTGGTTTATTTGTTTGTATGTTTTTTCTGACTGTATCCCCGATAACAGTAAAATGAGGACTTTTTGTTGCAGAAATCACAATATCCGCACGGTCAACATATGAATATCTGTCAGCATACGAAATAATACTTACTCTGCTTTCCCTAACATGCTTTTCTCTCACAGTGGCAAAAATCTCGAAGTCACCGTATGACAGCAAATTTTTACATATCTTATTACCTATCTCACCGCTTGCACCTATAATCAAAGCTGTCTTATTCTTTTCAGAAAACTTATGACACTTGGCTGCAACAAGCGTTGCAACCGAAACCGATGATTTTGAAATCAATGTTTCGGTTTTTATTTTCTTAGCGGCGGTTACGGCAGACTTAAACACCGTGTTAAATTCATAATCAGTAAAACCGTTATCTTTGGAAACAGCAAATGCCCGTTTGACCTGGCCGAGAATTTCATCTTCACCGAGCACCATAGATTCAAATCCACAGGTAACTCTGAACAAGTGACGAATTGCACTTTCATCCTCAAAAATCAGCACGTGATTTTTAACACAAGATATATCAACACAGGCAAAATCAGCAAGCACTTCAAGCGCGGCATAAACATCAGTTCCGACATAAAGTTCACAGCGGTTGCATGTAGAAAGATAAACAGCCGAATTTATACCAATGCTGTGCAAATCAGCAAGCAGGCACAAAATATCTTCATCATCAAACGCAAATTTTTGCCGCAGTTCAACCGAAGCAGTTTTATATCCGAGCGAAATTGCAAACATATAATAACCTCTTTTTAATTAGGAATTAGGAGTGAGGAATTAGGAGTTATGGTCGCGGGGAAAATAGCAGCAATTTTAATCATTAAACCTCGAAAAATAATGGGTTGTTTCGGTTAAAATTTATTATAATAACAAGTTATAAATCAATTACTATCTATCTTTGCGGTTTAAAAGCTGACGCAGGCAGTCGTTTCCCCGCGACATTCGTTCCTCACTCCTCACTCCTCATTCCTCATTATATAAAATTATACTACAACATTTTTCTTTGTCAATATTGCTACTCACCAAAAAGTTGGTGCTTCATAATATGGTATCAGGATTTATCCTCAAGCCGAGAGTGCCGCGATGTGATATGCAAACAAAATTACCATTGCTTTTCGTTTGACGGCATCTCTCACGCAAAACATGAAAGGGAGATACCATATGAACAACTACAGAAATACGTATGGTTATCCGCAGCAAAACACATCGGGAAGATGCACAGATAACAGGTGCAAGGCAACGTCAAAACTGCCTGAAAATCCTGTTGTAACAATGGCTTATGTTCCTTATCAGGAATGTAACGACATTTATCCGTGCGAAAAGGCTTTATGTTCGGGTACTGTTTTCCCTGTACTCGACAAGCCGCTTCTTGTGGGGTGTTGCAGATGACACTCAACACAAACAACCTTAAGCATCAATTGATGGCAATCAGATTTTCAATGTGGGATCTGCATCTTTATCTCGACTCGCACCCATGCGATACCACAGCTGCAGAACTGCTTGAAAAATACAAAAAACGTTATGCACAAATGCTTGAACAATACGAATGTAACTACGGTCCGCTGAACAACTCAAACGGTTTCGGTTCAGACTGGACACAAGGTCCGTGGCCGTGGGACAACAGAGGTGATTGCTGATGTGGCAATATGAAAAGATTTTGCAATATCCGATCAACATCAAAAACTCCAACGCAAAGTTTGCACAGATAGTTGTTTCGCAATACGGAGGTGTTGACGGCGAACTTGGCGCTTCGCTGCGCTACATCAGCCAGCGCTACTCTATGCCGTACCCAGAGGTACAGGGTATATTGACGGATATAGGTACCGAAGAACTCGCCCATTTAGAAATGGTCAGCACGATTGTTTATCAGCTTACTCGCAACCTTTCACCGGAAGAAATCAAGAAGAGCGGTTTTGACACCTATTTTGTTGACCACACAACCGGTGTATATCCGGCATCATCAGCGGGTGTTCCGTTCACTGCTGCATACATCCAATCGACCGGCGATCCCCTTGCAGATTTACACGAGGATATGGCAGCAGATGGGGCGACCTTGTATCGCCGACATTTAGTACCTCTCCGTAGCTCGGAGAGGTATTTTTACTAAATTCAGACAATTATTTTTGTTAAAAGTTCCAATGAATCTCAACAGGCGGGTCTTTCTCGCCTTTTTCCCGTTTCCCGACGGTGATGTGGTCGATGAGCAGCTCGACCATGTCCCTTGTCAGATGATCGAAGTCTAAATATTGCTCGATGATTTTTCGGCGGTTATCCCCGGCGGAAAGGCGTGCGTCGATGGCGGCGATTTGTTTTTGTGTGTCGGTTGCCGCATGGGTCAGCCGTTCCTTGTCGGCGGAAAACTCCCTTGTCAGATCAAGAAAATCGTTTTCGGTGATGACTCCGTTCAGTTTATCCATGTAGGCGGTTTTGATCTTCTTTGCATAATCCTCGATCTGCCTTTCGTAGGCGGCAAGCTCTTTCCTAAGCTTCTCTTTCTGCGCTGTCAATTCATTGCAAAAGTCAACACGGGCTTCCAATTCGTCACGGTCAAGATATTCGTCGGACAGGCGTTTCAACTCGCCAATGACCATCTGCTCCAATTTATCCTGCCCGATGAACGAGCCGATGCAGGCGTCCTTCGCCACATGGCGGTTGGAACATTGCAGATAGTGCTTGCCCCGATTTTTGGAGGAACGCATCACATACCCGCAATTCACACAGCGCACCTTCTTCGCAAAAATACCGACCTTTCCCGTGTAGCAGGGCTTGGCACGCAGGGCAACAATCGCTTGCACCTTGTCCCACAACTCCCGCTCGATGATCGGCTCGTGCGTACCCTCCACGATATACCAACTTTCTTTCGGTCGAGGGCGGTTGATCTTGGATTTGTAGGAAATGCTACCGTACTTACCCTGCACCATATTGCCGATGTAGATTTCATTGACCAGCATATCGGAAATTGCAAAATACTTCCACAAAGTGCTGTTCTTCATCGTCGGTTGTTTATATCGAAGTCCATGCAGGCGTTTATATTCGGTCGGATTGGGAATACCACGCTCGTTGAGCATTCGGGCAATCGCCGTTTTGCCATATCCTTGGGAGAATAGTTGAAACACCTCTCGCACCACAGCGGCGGCTTCCTCGTCGATGATGAGATGCCCCTTTTGGTTCGGGTCTTTCTTGTAGCCGTAGAGCGCAAAAGCACCGATGTGCTGACCGTTTTCACGCTTGTTTATCAGTACCGAGCGGATGTTTTCGGACATGTCCTCCAGATACCATTCGTTGACAAGTCCGTTGATCTGTCGGGACTTTTTGTTGCCCTTGTTTGCTGTGTCGGCGTTGTCCACCACGCTGACAAAGCGAATTCCCCAAATCGGAAATAAGCCGTGGATATACTTTTCCACCAGCTCCAGCTCACGGGTAAAACGGGATTGGGTTTTACACAGAATGATGTCAAACAGATGCGCTTCGGCGTCGGCAAGTAAGCGGTTGAATTCGGGACGGCGACGGTCGGAGCCGGTGTAATCGTCGTCCGAGTAAATGCCTACCACCTCCCAATCGTGATCCATAGCGTACTGCAAAAGCAGCGTCTTTTGGTTTTGGATGCTTTCGCTGTCGTCGTTTTTGTTCTTTTTGTTTCTATCTTCTTCGGACAGTCTGCAATATATCGCAACTTTCATTAGTTCTCCAATCTTGCAGAACAAGCCGTTTCCGTGATGATTTTACCATAGCAAAACACGCTTGTCATTTCTGCGAATTTCCTTTCTGCAATCTTTCTTGGAAACTGATCAGTTCTGTCCATTTTTCCGTCAATGCTTTTTTTAGGTCTGTTTTGTCTGCGTTTTTGAAAACGCTTTTGCAAGCCGTCACTTTGTTTTCTTCCTTTTCTTGCATAACAAGACCTCCCGATTTTCATTTGGCGCTCCCTTATCCGAGAGCGCCCCTCCTTTCATTTTTATGCGTTACAGCCTGTACGCTATTACCTTGCGTCCTTGTCCTTCTGCTTGCTTTGCTCTCGCTGCCAATGCTTTTCAAGAATCACAAAGAGCATTTCGCAGACTTGCGCATCGGTGTAGTTTTTAGGAAAATATTTGCGGATGTCCGCCCGCTTGAATTTTAAGTTTTCCTGCTGATTGGGTTTCGCCTCTGCAAGAATGTCGTATATGCTTTTGTCATCGAGCGTTCCCTCCTGAAATTGCTTTTTCAGCCGAATTGCCTGCGCATGGGACGGTGTGCAGTCGTTTGTACTCATGGCGTCAAACAGCACCGCTTGTTTGTCCGCACTCAAATAGGACAAGCCGTTCAAATAAAGTTTTCATAGCAAATCCTCCTTTGCACTGCTATTGTACCAAGGAAAATTCAGCTTGTCGAATGTGCAATTTTGAAACCACGCAATTTATTTTCGCTGTAAAAATGTTGATTGGCTTCAAAATATCATTGCATTTTTCGAAAATTTGTGCTATACTGTATTTGTATCATATTATGGAGGCATTGCGTATGTACCGAATTGCAATCGAAAAACTGAATAAATGGAAAGAAAGCAAACGCCGCAAGCCGCTGATTATTGAAGGCGCAAGGCAGGTCGGCAAGACTTGGCTGATGAAAGAGTTTGGCAGGCAGGCGTATGCGGATACCGTATATATAAACTTTGATTCCAATTCCAGAATGGCAGAACTGTTTGCGTCCGATTTGGATACGGACCGTTTGATTATGGGCTTGGAATTGTACGCCGGCAGAAAAATTGATCCCGACAACACGCTGCTTATTTTTGACGAAGTGCAGGAAGTGCCGAGAGCACTTTCGTCGCTGAAATATTTTTATGAAAATGCCCCGCAGTATCATATCGTCTGCGCCGGTTCTCTTTTGGGTGTCGCCTTGCATGAAGGTACATCTTTCCCGGTTGGCAAGGTCGATTTTCTGAAATTATATCCGCTGTCCTTCAAAGAGTTCTTAATGGCTACCGGAAACGAGCGTTTTGCTGAGCTTCTCGACAAAAAGGATTTTGAAATGATCGCCAGCTTTAAGCAGACCTATATTGATTCCCTGAAACAGTATTACTTCATCGGCGGTATGCCGGAAGCGGTGCAAAGTTTTATTGAAAACAAAGATTTCAACGAGGTCCGTGAAATTCAGAAGCGTATTCTTGCCGCCTACGAGCAGGATTTTTCCAAGCACGCCCCGAATGAAATCGTGCCGAAAATTCGTATGCTTTGGAACAGCATTCCCTCCCAGCTTGCAAAGGAAAACAAGAAATTTATCTACGGACTTGTTCGTGAGGGCGGGCGGGCAAAAGAATATGAAACGGCGATTATGTGGCTGACCGACTGCGGATTGGTGCATAAAGTCAGCCGAGTGAATGCTGCGGGTATTCCGTTGAAGGCTTATGAGGACTTGAAAGCGTTTAAGTTGTTTATTCTGGATGTGGGTCTGCTCGGCTGTATGACCGGACTTCGCCAGCGCACGCTCCTTGACGGAAACGATCTATTTGTGGAATTCAAAGGTGCTCTCACAGAGCAGTATGTTTGTCAGCAGCTCAAAACAATTGACGATCTGGGCGTTTATTATTACACCAACGACCGAGGCTCCTGCGAAGTGGATTTTGTCGTGGATACCGGCGAGATGATCGTTCCGGTTGAGGTGAAGGCGGAAGTGAATTTGAAAGCCAAGAGCTTGAAGGCTTATCGAGAGAAATATGAGCCTGAGATTTCCGTCCGTACTTCAATGGCAGACTATAAAAAGGAAGATTGGCTGGTGAATCTGCCGCTGTATGCAGTGGAGCAGATTGATAAAATTTAATGGAGGACTCAAGAATGGCTGACATAAAGTTGTTTAATATAAAGGGAACGATACAAGAGTATCAAAGTGGTACAGTAACGCTTGAAAAAGAACTACAGACTGTAATTGAAAACAATATGGAGACTTTCTTCGGCGTAACCTTCCTTGCCTCTGAGTATCGCACTACAGATGGTGGCCGAATGGACAGTATCGGCATTGACGAAAACCGTTGCCCAGTTATCTTCGAGTACAAGCGATCAATTAACGAAAATGTTATCAATCAAGGATTATTCTATCTTAACTGGCTTCTTGACCATAAAGATAGTTTCAAAGTTCTTGTCATTGATAAGCTTGGGCTCAAAGAAGCTGACAATATTGATTGGACAATGCCTCGCGTTATTTGTGTTGCAGGTGATTTCACAAAGTATGATGAATCTGCCATTAAACAAATGAACCGTAACATTAGCTTGATCCGCTACAAGAAATTTGGCGATGATCTGCTGATGTTTGAACAAGTCAATGAAAATATCGCTTCTTCTATCCCTGATGTTGGGCCGAGTATGAAAGCCAGGGTAAGCGACAAAACATTTGATGAACAAATTGAAGGAGCGGACAAGGCAATCAAGCTGCTCTATCAAGACCTAACAAATTATATTCTTAGTCTTGGTGATGATATCAGCGAAACACATTTGAAGCTTTATGCGGCGTTCAAAAAAATTAAAAATGTGGTGACAGTTGTTGCTCACAAGAAAAAGCTGGTTCTAAATCTTCCGCTCGATGTTACTACTGTGAATTTTGAAGAAGGATTTTCACGGGATGTGACGAACATCGGGCATTGGGGATGCGGAGCAGTTGAGCTTCATATTTCAAACAAAAATGATTTTGAAAAGGCCAAGCCGCTGATTGACAGAGCTTATAACGAGAATTGATAAAGAAGTCAAAATAGATGTCTTTATCCCCGGAAACATAGATTAAAATTTTTTAGAGTACAACTTCCTATAATTTTTGATTATCGGAAATAAAAGGAGGATTCATATGCTCCCTGAAGAACAGGCACGAATTAAAATAGATAAACAATTACAGGACGCCGGTTGGGATATCATCTCTCGCAATGAGTATGTACCCGGCAATACGGTTGCGGTCAAGGAAGCTTTGATGCTCGGGGAGAAGGAAAGCGATTATCTGCTTTTTGTTGAAGACAAAGCCATCGCTGTTGTTGAAGCAAAAAAAGAAGCTAATGCTCTTGGTGCAGAGGTTGCCGAGCAGGCGGAGCATTATGCCGTAACACCTCAAAGCTGGTACGGTCTGTGGTATCCTAATTTGATACCGCTCGTTTATCTCGCAAACGGCAACAAAATCTATTTCAAAAATATGTTGACTGATCCGGAAGGTGACTATCAAGAACTGACAGAAATGCACTCGCCGAAAAAGATGTTGCAACTTATCAGTAAAAAGTCAGAATACGGAGCTTTACCGAGAATCGAAAAACGGGGATTGCGTGATTGCCAGTATGATGCCGAAGTCGAACTTGAAAAATCCCTCAAGCAAGGCAAGAAAAAGGCTCTTGCTGTCCTTGCAACAGGTTCCGGCAAAACATATCTTGCCTGTCTTGCGGCATATCGCCTGTTGAACTATACGCCGACAAAGCGAGTATTGTTCCTTGTAGATAGAAATAACCTTGCCCGACAGACCGAAACAGAATTCAGCCTGTTTGACCGTACCGAAAAACAGCAACCGATGAATGCACTTTATCAGATCAGCCGCCTAAAAAATGCGGACGATGTGAGCGGAGATATCGTAATTTCCACCATTCAAAAGTTATTTGCCGTTTTAACAGGACAAGCAATGAGCGAGGATGATGAAGACAAAGAAGATGAAAAGCTGTTTTCTTTTAAGGATGCTGACAAATCGCAACAGGCTGTTGATTTGGGTAACGATCTCAAACTTCCTCCGGATTATTTTCAGTTTATCATTATTGACGAATGCCATCGTTCCATTTATGGCAAATGGCAGGATGTGCTCAATTACTTCAAAGATGCCAAAATCCTTGGGTTGACAGCTACACCCACGCCGGAAGCGTATGCGTTCTTTAATAAAAATTTAGTTGAAGAATACACCTATGAAAACTCTGTTGTTGACGGCGTAAATGTGCCTGCCCGTGTTTATCGTATAAAAACAAGAATTACGGAACACGGCGGAACAATTCATGAGGGCGATATTGTAAATGAAATTACTCGTAGCGGAAATGATGCAGGTTCCTATGTTGCAGAAAACAGAGTTGACTATTCTTCTACCCAGGTGGACCGTTCTGTTATCGCTCCTGACGAAATGGAAAAAGTCATAAAAACATACAGAGACTCTGTCTATACCGACCTTTACCCTGACAGAGATGAAAAATGGGAGTGCATTCCTAAAACACTGATTTTTGCTAAAGACGATAATCACGCTACACAAATCGTTAAGATTGTCAAAAAGGTATTTGCAGAAAAGTTTGACAGGGGGTGCGTCCCTGATAAATTTGTTCAGAAAATTACTTATTCGGCAGGAGATTCCAATTCATTGATTCGTGATTTGAGAACTGAAAAAGAATTCCGCATTGCCGTTACGGTTACTCTTGTTGCCACCGGCACGGATGTAAAACCTTTGGAAGTCGTTCTCTTTATGAATGATGTAAAATCCGAAGTTCTTTACACCCAAATGAAAGGCAGAGGCTGTCGGGTAATCAATGAAGATAAGTTGAAAGAGGTAACGCCCAACGCTAATTCAAAGGAATGCTACTATATTGTGGACGCCGTTGGTGTGACGGAAAGTGATAAACATATTCCCGGGACAGGAAAAAGCGGTAACGGAATAAATAAAGTGCCAAAGCTTGAACCACTATTGGAACATCTTGCACACGGTGAGGTTTCAGACGATAATCTTGCGTTTTTAAGGGATTATTGTGCGACGATCAACAGACGATATGAGGACAACCCTCTCTTCGGCAGACATCTGAATATTTTCATTTCAAGCTTTGGTTTTGCTCCGAAAACTTTAGCAAACGATATTAACACGGCTCTCGAAAAAAGCACACTGCCGCCGTTTGTAAGCATTTCCGATGCCAATACAGAGAGAAAAACTTTGATTTCCTGTTTGATTTCCGATATCGAAGCAAGAAAGAAGCTGCTGGAGATGCACCGTGGCTATTACGCCATTTCTTCCGAAGAGGACGAAGTGATTGAAAAAGGCTTTAGCAAAGAAGCGGCAAGGAGTTTTATCGATTCTTTTGAAAAGTATTTGAATGATAACGCCGACAGCGTTGAAGCGTTACGCATTATCTACAATTCAGAAGATACCGTCATTACATATTCAATGCTTGTTGATTTGCATGATAAACTCATTTCTGAAAATCGTCTGTTCACGCCGTATAACATCTGGAGCAACTATAAAATTTTGGATGTTGACGGCAGTGTTGAGGATTTGGATGTAAAGCAGAATATCAAGGCGTTGACGCACTTGATTCAGCTTGTTCGGTATGCCTATAAGAAAAGTGACAAGCTGAAAAGCCTGTTGAAAGGATATTCTCAGCGTTTTACGCTTTATTGCGGTCAGGTTCAGCGTAATTTGACCGATGACCAAAAAGAAATTATGAAGCAAATCGCAGATTATATCATTGAAGAAGGCTCGTTAAGTGTGGCAGAAATCAATGACATCAATGCAGATTTATGGCGAAAGGCTGTAACAAGCTTCGGTGTTCCCGCACTGACTGCGGAAATTATAGAACTATCAAAATTTATATTAAGGGCGGCATAAGATTATGGCAGATAATATTCAAACAAAAAGCGAAGCGTCGTTAGTTAAAAAGGTTTGGGACATTGCAAATGTCCTTGCTGCTGCCGGCGTTGGTTTCACAGATTATATTACACAGCTTACCTATATTCTTTTTCTCAAAATGGATCAGGAAAAGGAAGAACTCGGACTCGGCAGTTCAATTCCTGTCGGATACAAGTGGAACGATCTTGCGGAATTGAACGGCACAGACCTTGTTGACAAATATGAGGAAATTCTCAAGGAACTGCAAAAGGACAATGGGTTGATCGGTACTATATTCACCAAAGCCACAAACAAAATAACCACGCCTGTTCATCTGAAAAAAGTTATTACAATGGTTTCGGAAGAAAACTGGTATATGATGCAGGGCGATTTTAAGGGTGCAATCTACGAATCTATCCTTGAAAAGAACGGACAGGATAAGAAAAGCGGAGCGGGACAGTATTTTACGCCCCGTTCGCTGATTAAAGCAATGGTCGATGTGACCGATCCAAGAATCGGTGAAACTGTCGCAGACCCCGCTTGCGGTACAGGCGGATTTTTGCTTGCGGCGTTCGAGCATATGAAACCGCAGAGCAAAGAAATTGAAAAGCAAAGATTCTTGAAGAATAACGCGTTGTTCGGAGCTGACAACACATCGCTTGTCGTCACCCTTGCTTCGATGAACCTGTATCTGCACGATATCGGAACTAACGCCAGCCCTATCGTCTGTCAGGATTCCTTGACCGAAAACTACGATGATAAGATGTATGATGTGATTCTTGCAAATCCGCCTTTCGGTACAAGACCTCAGGGCAGCGGCGAAGTATCTACCGTCCGTTCCGATTTCATAAAGACCTCGGACAATCAGGTGAATTTCTTGCAGCATATTATGTCCATTGTGAAAACCGGCGGACGTGTTGCGGTTGTACTTCCTGATAATGTACTGACCGATGGAAACGCAACGGCAAAAGTCAGAGAAAAACTGCTGAAAGAATTCAATCTTCATACGATTCTTCGGCTTCCTACGGGCATTTTCTATGCAAACGGTGTTAAAACCAATGTGCTGTTTTTTGAAAAAGGCATGCCGACAGAGGACATTTGGGTATATGATTACAGAACCGGAATTAAACACACATTAGCGACAAAGCCAATGAAGCGTGAAGATTTGGAAGATTTTGTTACCTGTTACTGTTCAGGGCATATGTCTGACAGAATGGCAACTTATGACCCCGAAAACAATCCCAACGGCAGATGGAGAAGATTTTCCAAAGAGGAAGTATATGCCCGTGACGGTTTGAAGCTTGATTTCAAATGGCTCGATTTAAGCGAAAAGGACGACCGTACCCTTTCAGAGTTGCTTCAGGAAATGAAGGAAAAATCGGCGAATATCGCAAAAGCCGTTGCCGAACTTGAAAAACTCATCGGAGAGGTGGACGAATAATGGATACCAAAGCGTTAAGACAGAAAATATTGGATTTGGCTATCCGTGGAAAACTTGTCCCCCAAGACCCAAACGACGAACCTGCTTCTGTATTGCTTGAACGCATCCGTGCCGAAAAACAGCAGATGGTAAAGGATGGCAAGCTGAAAGCAAAGGATATCAAAAATGATACGGTCATCTTTAAAGGTGAGGATAATTTGCATTATGAGAAGTTCGCCGATGGCAGCGTGAAATGTATTGAGGATGA
>JAMPDR010000058.1 GCA_023665555.1 Ruminococcus sp. | reverse complement strand
ATATATTTTATCATTCATTCTTCTTTGTGTCTACTTTTACTATACAACTTTCCCCGCGTACCTCTTCACTATTCCATATTACCTATTACTTCAACTGTGCCCGTCCGGCATTAGAATAGCGTAAGCGCAGGTAATAAGTAAAAAAATATCAGTGAAGAAGTGAAAAACAAATATCCAAAAAATATTTTTCAAAAAATTCTGATTCTAATTATTTTTTAATCTTTGCATATTATTATACAGTCAACATCTGAGATACGAAAAACATACAACGTATCTGGAAAGATGAAAAAGAAAGTGAGGTATAACACTATGAAAAGAAAAATTTTAGCATTGGTACTGACGGTGATAATTGCATTATCATGTGTAACGGTTTCGTTTGCAGCAACACCTGTAATTAAGAAAACTGCATATAAAGGCAGCGGTGTTGTTGAGGTTGACTTTCAGAAGAATGTTCAATATAAAAACGTAAAAGTTACTGTCAAAGATTCAAATAAAAAAAGCTACACCGTAACCATTAAAGAAAAGGACTCTGATGACATTAAGTTCTACGTCAAAAGCATAAAAAGTTCAACAAAATATACATACAGCATTTCGGGTGTTCGCTCAGGTAAAAGCGGAAATTATGTAACTGTTTCAGGTTCATTCACAACACCTGCCGCATCAACGAAGTTGACTGTTAAAAAAGCCGCTTATGACAGCAAAGATAAAGAACTTGAACTTGATTTCTCAGCAAAGGTTCAGTATAAGAACCTCAAAGTTACCGTTAAGGATTCAGCGGGCAAAACTTACACAACCAAAGTTGTTGATAAGGATGATGATGAACTTGACATATCAGTAAAAGGTCTTGCCGCAGGCAAAAAATACACCTACACCGTTTCGGGCATACGCAAAAAGGGTGCATCTTCTTACGGCTCTCTCACAGGTACTTTCACAACTCCTGCCGCATCAACAAAGTTGACTGTTAAAAAAGCTGCTTATGACAGCAAAGATAAAGAACTTGAACTTGATTTCTCAGCAAAAGTTCAGTATAAGAACCTCAAAGTTACCGTTAAGGATTCAGCGGGCAAAACTTACACAACCAAAGTTGTTGATAAGGATGATGATGAACTTGACATATCAGTAAAAGGTCTTGCCGCAGGCAAAAAATACACCTACACCGTTTCGGGCATACGCAAAAAGGGCGCATCTTCTTACGGTTCTCTCACAGGTACTTTCACAACTCCTGCCGCATCAACAAAGCCGACCATTAAATCTGCAAAATACGACAGAGAAGATAAGGAACTTGAAGTTGATTTTTCAACTAAGGTTCAGTATAAGAACCTTAAGGTAACCGTTAAGGATTCTAAAGGCAAATCATACACTGTGAAAATCACAGAAAAGGAAAATGACAGCCTTGAATTACGCGTTACTTTAACAAAAGGCACAAAATACACCGTAACAGTATCAGGTGTTAGCCTTTACAACAAAGGCAACTACGTCAGCGTTTCAAAGACATTCACCGCATAATCGTTCATGGTTTGCATAATAAAACAGGGAACTGTCACTTTTCGACAGTTCCCCGTTTTTGTTATCAAATTGTCCTATTGAACTTCAGATTTAGCACAAAACAGTTCTAACTAAATTATGTATAACACTATTATACTATCTATACGATCAATTCGGAATTTGTAAGTTTGTAAACTTCGCTTTCAATCATTGCGGTTACATCGTCAACATTAAAAACAATACCTTTTGAAAGCAAAAACTGAACAACATAATTCCTTTTTTCCTGTCCTGCTCTACTGCCGTAAATCTGCTCGGCGGCTTTCACCGCGGTTTCAACCCAAAATTGAAGTTTTTCCTGTTTGGACTGAGAAAGTCGGTTTTTTACAAGCGGTATGATAAGACTTGTCATTGCCGCTGAAAGAAGCGCAATAAGCGCTTGCAGTATTGCTGTTATATCAAATTTCATTATAATATTACCCCCTAATTAATTATTCTTGTTGATTCAAGGCTGTCGATTCTGTGATTGATGGCTTTGAATTTTTCTGCATAAACCTCATCGTTTTTCTCAAGATTATAAGTTCGCTCAATAAGACTGTTATGTTTTTCAACTTTGCGTTCAAGCTGTTCAATTCTATAGTTTGTTAACCTACTCGAAACAAGGATTCCGCCAAAAGTGCCTGCAAGTGTGCCAATAAGGCTGATAAGTGAAATGATGGTGTTTTCGTTCATCAAATCACCTCGCAGTAATCAAGGCAAACCCAGCCTGATGGGGTGCGTCCCCAGTTGCCCTTGACCTCAAAAACGGAAAACATCACACCGTTTACATATCCGTCTGACTTCTTGCCGCTGAGAGCAAGCACTTTTTTCTGCGCATCCTTTGTAAGTTCAGCAAAGCTAAGTTTTGCAAAGTTTGTTCCTGCACCATTTCTGACATGCAGAAGATTGGCTTTTGTGACCTTGTAGTTACCTGTTTTATAGTCCTTTTTGAACTCGTCACTGCTCCATTTTTCAGGGTCAATGTAATCGTTTGAACCGATTCGTTTTATGCCGAGATGCAGATGTATTCCCGTTGCTTTACCCGTTTTTCCGGTATAACCTATTACAGTGTTCTTATTAACCTTTTGACCCGATTTTATGCTAAGCGAATCAAGGTGATAGTGCAACATTCTCACATTCAGTTCCGGATAGCTTATCCACGCATAAACCGCACCGTAAGAATCCTTTCCGCACGAATCAACAATACCGTCTGCAACGGCATACTGTGCAAGTTTCACGGAGTATGTACTGTAATCAGTTCCGCTGTGAAATGATGATGTATTGCCTGCGGTCGTTTTGATGATTCCGCGCTTGCCGAACGGTGACGACATTTTATGCTTTGCTCCGTGAAAAATTTCATTTGACAATTCAGACATTTACTGCACCCCCTATTTTGCTGAGTTCACGGATTTTCTCTCTGCGTTTTTGTCTTTCAGTCTTAACATCAGCATATTCCGCTTCGCTGAGTTGACCCTCGGCAAATTTAATTGCTATATAATCAGTTTCTGAAAGCTGTTGTTTAAGCAGACGTATCTCTTCGCTGATTTGAATTTGTTCTGTTTGTTTGACTTCGTTTTCAGTCATGTCGGAGCAAACTCCGTCAACATATTTTCTCATAAATCAAGCCCTCCCGTAAATTGTAAATGTTGTTCCTTTTGCTATGCGCCCTGTGTTTGCGGCGGCAGTAAATGTTACCCCCGCAATGCCTTTCACCGATGAACCCATAACCTCGCTCATTGCAATTTTGCAAAAATCCCCCAAGTTGCTCGGAGTGTGAACGGTGAAGCAATTTCCGCAGCCTGCCGCTTTCATATAGCATGATTTAATAATATCCGTATTAGGTCTGAGGACATTTTCAAAAATACCTTGAGTTGAAAGAGGCGATTTCGGTAAACGATATTCACGTAAAACAACATTTGTGTTTTCGGTTGTTTCCTCGCTTGCCTTAAAATTTACTCTGATAAACATTTCATCAACCGAAAACGGCTGACCGTTGGATTTTTTTGATATGGTGACTTCGTCAACAGTTTCATCAAGCGTCACCGTGTTAAGCAAAATCCATTCGCTTTTTCGCATGCTGACATTGCCGCATTGAAGCACACTTTCATCGGTGAGGGTCATGGTCAGGTTACCCTCTTCATCAACGTCTGCGGATTTAACACCGTTTCCATCATTCAGTTCAAAACTGTCACTTTCGTTGTTGGTGTATTCCACTGTGACGATTGAGCCGTTTCGGCTGATACTTTTAATTTGGCGCATTTCTGTTTCATTAAGAAGTTCAACTATCTGATCATACTGACTTTTCGTGAAGTCGAAATCGTCCTTACCATCGGCATGGGCAACAGATGTAATGCAGCCGATTTCGGCAGCCGTTGACGAAAGTTTGTCAGTGAATACACCGACGCTTAGTGTTTTACATTCCGGAATTCGCGGAACAGACACACGATTTCCCGTAAAAATAACGTCAACGCATGAAAAGTCAAACAGGAATCGCGCTGTCTTAACGGTATCCGTCCACTCGCTGTCAAAGTCAAAATCAATGACATAGTTACTATTTGCGGAAATGACATATCTTTTCGGACAAACGGCAATTTTGTTTTTAATTTGAATGTTAATTATCGACATTGTATTTTCCTTTCTGATAAAAATAAAAGCTGCAAACAGAAAAATTTCTGTTTTAACAGCAATGCATTAAGGTAATTACCGAAGTTTAACACGGCATTGCCTTAACAACAATTATGTGAGTTGCGGCCTCACACTTAATATTTTAGAGAATAATTTTCACAATGTCAATAGAAATCGAACATTTGTTCAAAAAAATATTCAGCAGCATATCTCAATGATACACCGCTGAACCAATCAGTTACTATCTGTATTTAATACGAAGTCCCCATGCTCTTTCACGCAGTCACTCCAAGTGCTGCAATCGGGTCAACAATTTTCCCGTCCTTGATAACTTCAAAATGCAGATGCAATTCATCCTGCGACTCAATCGGAATAGCTGCGATTTTACCTATGGTGTCGCCCGCTTTCACAACTTTGTCAATGCCGACAGCGGTGTTCTGGTCAATGCCGCAATATCGTGCAGTGAAACTGCCAAAATCAATTTCAATAACATATCCCCATTTGGTGTCTGAAATAACTCTGGTTACTTTACCGTTGCCTACGGCATATACCTCATCGCCCTCTTCTGCCGCAAAGTCAATGCCGCTGTGGATTCGCCAGTCGTTCATCGTTTCACTGTATACAGGCTCGGCTGAATATTCTTTGATAATGTCACCGCCTGATGGCAAAATGAATTCACGGTTGACAATTTGTGCCTGCTGTGTTGTCGGTGTATCTGTTACAGGCTGAGTTACGGCGGAGGTTGTTTGCGTTTGTGTAGTTTCTTCCGGTTCTTCTTCAGAATATTCTTCGGTTTCCTCCGATTCATCAGCTTCGTTGTCGCGCTCGTCGGGAATATCTGTTTTATTTACCTCAGCAGGCAATGTAAACTCAGATGTGATGATTTCGCTTGTTTTTTCAGATGACTGACCGATTCTGTCAGATGTGTAGTACACTGCAACAATGCTGACAATGATTGCACAAAATGCGACTGCCGCAGCAATATAGAAACCTTTTCCTGATGAAATTTTTTCAAAGGCACTGTTTTTTCTTTTCATTAATTATAACCGCCTATCCATTAATTTTATACACATATTTTTGCCGCATAAAATATGCACTATTCAACACAAAAAAATTTTTTCAAAAAACACAAACAAATGTTTGCATTTTAAAAAACTATGTGTTATACTATAGAAAACAAATGTTTGCACACTGCAACTAAACATAAGAAAAGAGGAACAGGTTATGAAGCCACTCAATGATAATCAGCGTCGTATACTTGAATTTCTGAAAGAACGCATCAGTGTTGGAGTTCCGCCGTCAGTGCGTGAAATCGGGCAGGCTGTAGGTCTGCGCTCAACATCATCTGTCCAGTCAAATCTTGATGCACTTGAGGAAAAGGGCTATATTATCAGAGATCCACTGCTTAAGCGATCAATCAGAATTGTCGGACAGAATGAAAATGTTCATCAGGTACCGTTGCTCGGTGTTGTCACAGCAGGACTTCCGATTCTCGCGGTTGAACAAATTGAAAGCTACATTCCGTATCAAGGTCACATTTCAAAAGATAAGCCGGTGTTTGCGCTTCGCGTTCGAGGTGAAAGCATGATTAACGCAGGCATACTCGACGGTGACATAATTTTCGCAGAAAAAACACCCTATGCCGAAAATGGCCAAATGGTTGTTGCAATGATTGAGGACGAAGCAACCGTAAAGACCTTTTATAAAGAAAACGGACATTTCCGCTTGCAGCCGCAGAATGATTCATTTGAACCGATAATCGTTGATGAGGTTTCAATCATAGGAAAAGTTGTTGCAGTCATGCGGTATTATGAGTGATATACTGCGCAAATACTTAAGTACAGCTATGATGTGCAGAAGATTGTGTCTGACGTAAAGTATCCGCAAAGGAAGAAGCAAACTACCTTCATTTTCTTCTACGCAAGCACTGCTAATTCAAAAAAATCAGCGACATGTTGCCGAATTATGTCGCTGTTTTTTCACATTTGATATATTTTTCTCATATTTTCTATAATTTGAATAGCCTATCAAAAAAATATTCGTTTTTTTATAATTTTTTCCATCTCAGCACTTGAAAAATTTTTCATATTGTTATATCCTTTACCTAAAACTTTATCAATGAAAAGAGGCCCATAATGAAAAACGTAAAAATTACAACAAACACCGCAAAAAAATACGCAATAAGCACTGACCTTTTCGGTATTTTCCTTGAAGATATCAACTTTGCATGCGACGGCGGTTTAAATTCAAATAAGATCAATAACTATAGCTTTGACGGCGCATACAGGGATATGAATACAAAAAGTGAAGTGTTCGATTATTTGCGCTATTGGATCGTTGAACGCGGACAGCTGGTTTCAGGTTTTGAAAATCCGCTCAGCAGCAACAGCCGCTATGGCATCATCAAGTCAAAAAACAGTGCCATTGTGTGCAACCTCGGATATAACGGTCTGAAAGACAATAAGGATAAATGTGCCGTTGCTGTTAAGGCTTATGAGAAATATGTTTTCTCGGCTTATGTCAGAAATGCAGGCTTTGACGGAACAGTTACCATAAGCGTTGTCGGCGAAGATAATGCGGAATTCACAAAGCCTGTTACTTTTGAAGTTAAAAACACTGAATGGGAAAAAATCGAACTTCCTGTCACATGCGTAAACTCCGGCTACGGCAAACTGAAAATCGAACTGAACGGTGTCGGCGATTTACATTTTGACTGCATCGTTTTCAGAAATGAGGATGTTTGGGGCAAAGATGATCCGAAATGGAAACACGGCAAGTTCCGCAAAGACCTCATTGAGGCACTTGCAGACCTCAAACCGAAATTTATGCGTTTTCCCGGCGGCTGCATTGTTGAAGGCGAGTTTTACGGCAATGAATATAACTGGAAAGAAACTGTAGGCGAACTTTACGAAAGAAAGTCAAACTATAATCTTTGGAGTGAGAGCCTTCCCGATGGCGGCTACAACCAGTCATATCAAATAGGTTTCTATGAATATTTCTGCCTTTGTGAAGACTTGAACATGAAGCCGCTGCCGACACTTTGGGCAGGACTCAACTGCCAATACAGAGCACAGGGCAGAAAAGAGCCGTGCCCCGAAATTACACTTGACGATCCGAGATTCCAAACTGAGGTTATTGATAGCTATCTTGACCTTATCGAGTTTGCAAACGGCGACCCGGATCAAAACGAATGGGCAGCACTGCGCAAAAGGATGGGACATCCCGAACCGTTCGGACTTGACCGCATCGGTGTTGGTAACGAAAATTTTGACGAAATCTATTTTGAAAAATTTGATGCAATTGAAAAAGCTATTCACGAGAAATATCCTGATATGAAACTCATTCTGTCAGCCGGCGGTTCTCCCGATTGGGACAGAATCGAACCCATCTGGGCATACGCAAAAGCAAATCACCCCGAAGCAATTCTTGATGAACATTCATATAACAGCCCGGAATGGTTCATCAGAGAAGAATCTCGCTTTGATAATTACGAACGCGGCACAACCAAAGTATATATGGGCGAATATGCGGCAAACGGCATGAACGAGCCGATGAAGAGAATGTATGACAACGGAAACTATTTTGATTCTGCAATTGCCGAAGCTGCTTTCCTGTGCGGCATTGAGCGTAACGGCGATGTTGTTGAAATGAGTTCATACGCTCCGCTTTTCAACCTTGTTTCAAGCAATCAATGGCGACACAACCTAATTGATTACAACCCAAGTGAAATGTGTCTGACATCAAACTATCTTGTTCAGCGTCTTTTCGGCAACACCGCAGGAAGTGAATATATCCCAACTGTCGGCGAAAAGCCTGAAAGAGTGTTCACCTCATGCGTCACAGACGGCAATAAAACTTATCTTAGAGTTATCAACATCACTGATGAGCCGCTCAAGCTGAGCGCTGACGTTGAAAGAAGCATAGACAAGGCTTCACATGAAGAAATTTTCTCACCGGAAGGTGTGTGTGTGAAGAACAAAATCAATTTCTACGGCAAGGCAGATTACAAAATTAAGGATGAAACCAACGAACTTGCTGTTAACGGCAATGTAATTGAAGCTGAACTTCGTCCTATGAGTGTCAATGTATTTGTATTTTAATTAAAATATGCGGATGAGAGATTGCGTGAAAGCAGGCTCTCGTCCGCATTTTTATGTTGGAAGTAAACTTTGACGCGTAAAAATTAGGAATGAGGAGTGAGGAATGAGGAGTTTTGGTCGCGAATAAAATAGAAACAAATTGTAAATCATTCGTCCGCGTACAAGCATTAGCATACATCGGTTAGAGATTTATTATAATAGCAATCTATAAAATAGCTACTATCTATCTTCGCGGTTGAAAAACTGAAAGTCAGCACTTGTTTCACCCGCGACCACCGTTCCTCACTCCTAACTCCTAATTCCTCATTTTTCTTCCTCTGCGGACTATTGCTCACAACAGGCACAATCTCCCCCGCAATTACGCATTACGAATTACGCATTACGCATTAAATCCGCTCCTCATTATTTAATATAGTTTTAATCTTCACCTGTTATTATTCATTCATGGAGGGATGTATATGCGTATACTTATTTGCGAAGACGAAAAAGATCTCAATGAATTGATTCGAATGAAGATTCAAGACGAGGGATATACAACTGACTGCTGTTATGACGGTGAGGAGGCTTTACTGCACCTTCAAACAGCTGAATATGATGCTGTAATCATGGATGTTATGATGCCTTATATAGATGGTTTCGAAGTTGTGAAAAGATACCGTGCAAATTCGGGGAAAGCACCTGTTTTGTTTCTGACGGCACGTGATGCAATTGAGGACAGAGTGAAAGGTCTTGACCTTGGCGGAAACGATTATCTCACAAAACCGTTCTCCTTTGCCGAACTTATTGCAAGAATCCGCGTTATGATAAGAACGAGTTCGGGACATACTGACAATATCCTGAAAGTTGGCGATTTGATTCTTAATACTTCAACTAAACAGGTAACCCGAAGCGAGAAAGCAATCAAGCTTTCCGCAAGGGAATATGCACTGCTCGAATATCTGATGTATAACAAAGGCTACGTACTGTCGCGCGAACAGATTGAAGAGCATCTTTATAACTTCGATTATGAAGGCGGAACAAACGTTATTGATGTATATATACGTTATTTGCGCAAAAAAATTGACGATGGCTTTGATAAAAAATTAATACACACCGTGCGCGGCAGCGGATATACCATCAGGGAGGATGCATGAAAAAATTTTCAATCAGAACAAAACTTGTCATATGGTTCTCATTGCTTTTGCTTATCATAATGGCAATTACCCTCTCAATTATGCTTGCAGTCAGCAACAATGTTCTTAACACTGATGTTAAAGATAGCTTGCTTGTTGCCGTAACACAAAACACCGAAGAAATTGAATATATGGATGATGTTTCTCTTTCCGAGCATGAACCGGGAGATCATTTTGTTAAGTTCAATTCGGGCTTTCTTGAAATTGACGATGATTTTCTTGATAATGTAAACGGCATAAGCTGTGCATTGTATGACACACAGGGAAATCTACTTTACGGAGAGAACATTATTCGTGCTCCGATAACCGAGGACGGCAAAATTCATGCTGTCAAATTCAACGGCGAACGCTATTATACATACTGCTATATTTTCGGCGAAGGTGAACTGGATGGATTAATCTTACAAGGCGTTGTTGATGAAAACGCAAAAAAAACAACCCTTTCCAGAATACTTAACATATCGCTTTTGCTTTTGCCGATTCTTTCTGCAATTGCCATTGCCGGCGGATATATAAGTGCAGGCAGATCACTTAAGCCTGTTAAGCAAATTAACAATGATGTTTCGTCAATCACTGACGGCAATGACCTTTCAAAACGTATTGACGTTGGCAACGGAAACGATGAAATACATCAACTCGCAGACACTTTCAACAAAATGCTTGCCCGATTGGAAAGTTCTTTTGAAGATGAGAAGCAGTTTACTGCCGACATCTCACACGAACTTCGCACTCCCGTTTCTGCAATTCTCGCCCAAAGCGAATTAGCGCTTGAAAAAGACAGAACTACCGAAGAATACAAAAAGGCTTTATCTTTAATCGAAAGACAAAGCATACGGATGAAAAACATCATTGAAGATATGCTCAGATTCTCACGTCTTGAGCGCCTTGAAACGCTTGATAAAGCTGAAGAAATCGATTTATCGATGCTTGTTGAATCAGTGTGTGAGGAACAAGCTGCCAGAACCGAAAAAGGCATCACGCTGTCCTATAACATTGAACCTGAAATATCTATGTCTGCGAACACGGACATGATGATAAGGCTGTTAAACAATTTGATTTCCAATGCATATCGCTACGGAAAAGAAAACGGACACATTAAAGTTTCATTGAAACAAGACGGATGCACCGCTCTGCTTGAAGTCAGCGATGACGGAATCGGTATTTCCGAGAAAGATAAAGAAAAAATATTTGAGCGCTTTTATCAAAGTGACAAAGCAAGAACCGCATCCAAAGACAGTTGCAGCATCGGTCTTGGACTTTCAACAGTGAGAAAAATCGCTCATCTGCATTGCGGAACAGTTTCAGTAAACAGCACGGAAAACGAAGGCAGTACATTTATTGTTGCTTTCCAAAACAAGGAGGAATCTGAAAAATGAGAAGTAAAAAAATAATTGCAATAATTATGTCTGCCATTGCTGTGATAGTTGCAGCTACTGTAACAATTGTATGTTTAACACACAAATATGCCGATGGCCTTGACAGAGCAATTACACTTGCAATGTCAGACGCAAAGTGCAGCACAGAATACATTGATGACTATTCTTCTTCGATAGCTTTTAAAGAAGGAATCGTGGTATATACGGTGGACTTCACCTGCAACGGATTTGAACATAAGTATGTAATCAACTCGCTTAATGACAAAATCATCAGCAAAGAGAGAAAACCATACGCTTCCTCTTTACCTTCTGAAACAACAACTCAGTTTTCCGAAATCAATATATCTGAAACAGAAACAAGTTCTCAGGCTTTTGCAGATACAACCGACAGCACAAATGATGTTACTCCTACAAGCAATACAGCAACAAGTGCCAATGCAACCTCGAGCATAGTAACTGCCGCCGAACCGCCGACAACCGAAGCAACAACTATGATGCCTTCTGTTTCAACTTACGAAAGCTATCCGCAGTCAGAATACATTGGAATTGACAAAGCTAAAGAAATTGCCCTTGCCAAGGCAGGTGTTGATTCATCGACAGTTATTTTCACCAAAGCTAAACTTGACAGAGAACACGGAATCAGAATATATAAAATTGAATTTGAAGATGCAGTGACCGAATATGAATTTGAGATTCATGCAGTAAGCGGTATGATCCTCGAATATTCCAAAGAACCTGTTGACGATTGATTAATATGAATAAAAGAACAGACTTCGCATGAACAACGAAGTCTGTTTTCTTTTATATGCTCTATTATACTCAACCAAGGGTAATCGCATGTGTTTCGTTGAGAACAAGACACACAAGATATGCAACATAAATTGCAAGAAGTGCAAAACCCTGCCACTTTTTGAACTTGCCCTTAATTATTGTGGGTATTACTACAACAGCAGCTGCTGCAAGGCATACCGGGAAATCGAACACAAGATTGATGTTTGCAACAGGAAGCGGTTTGCCGCCGATTACTGCACACAACGGAAGAATAAGTGTAAGGTCAATTACGTTTGCACCTACGATATTACCAACCGAAAGAGATGCTTCTTTCTTGCGGATTGCGGTAAGGGTTGTTACAAGTTCGGGAAGTGACGTTCCGAGTGCAATTACGGTAAATCCGATAATACCCTCACTGATTCCGACAGAACGGGCAAGCGTTTGGCCTGAACCAACGAGGAATTCAGCACCGAACACGATTCCTGCCGTACCGAGAATAAAGAAGATAATATTGCGTCCGAGAACACCTTTTTCAAATTTTGCAGGACCGTCAAGTGCAGCTTCCTTTTTACCCTCAAAAATGTTATAGAACATGAAGATGAGGAAGAATGTCCAAAGAATAGCTGCCGACCAAACAGGCAATGCACCCGAAAGGCTGAGAAGAAGAATTGCAGCAGATGAAGCAATGAATAATATGCCTTTAACAGAAAAACTCTTTCTGTTGACTGCACCTGCCATTGCAACAAGTGATACGCCCATAATAAGCGTTGTGTTTGCGGTAACAGAACCGATTGCGTTACCGATTGCCATTTGCGTTGAACCGTTGGCAGCAGCACGAATTGAAACCAACATTTCAGGGAGAGTTGTTGCAAAGCTAACAACCGTAGCACCTACAACAAACTTGGGGATACCTGTAATTTCAGCAAACCATGATGCCGAATCAACAAACCAATCGCCGCCCTTGATGATAAACACAAGTCCCACAATAAAGAACAGTGCCGCAACAGCAATCAGTCCTCCGCCGCTGAGTCCGCTGAATAAAGAAACTCCGAAAAACTCCATTTTAATATCTCCGTTCAAAGTTATTTTTTCACTGCTAAGACAGATTTTTATCCTTTGGAAAATCTGATTAATACAAAATGAGTATCGAATTAACTCAGAACTTTCCCGGAAAGATCTGATTAATCAGATGTGTACCTTGGATTAACTCAGGTCTTTCCATTATTTATTCTAATTCAAATGCACCCGTGTAAAGACGGCAGTATGTTCCGCCCTCTTCAATGAGTTTTTCATGATTTCCGCGTTCAATGATTTTTCCGTGCTCAAGAACCATGATAACGTCGGAATTTTGAACTGTTGAAAGTCTGTGAGCGATAACAAATACCGTTCTTCCTTTCATAAGTGCATCCATGCCTTTTTGAACAAGCGCTTCCGTTCTGGTATCAATTGACGAGGTTGCCTCATCAAGAATCATAACAGGCGGATCTGCAACGGCTGCCCTTGCAATTGAGATAAGCTGACGCTGACCCTGTGAAAGGTTTGCACCGTTACCCGTGAGCATGGTATCATAACCGTTCGGAAGACGACGGATAAAATCGTCTGCATTAGCAAGTCTTGCTGCATTATACACCTCTTCGTCCGTCGCGTCAAGGTTACCGTAACGAATATTTTCCATAACAGTACCCGTAAACAGGTTGGTATCCTGCAAAACGATACCGAGAGAGCGTCTTAAATCGGATTTTTTAATTTTATTGATATTAATTCCGTCATATCTGACTTTGCCGTCTGCAATATCATAAAAGCGATTAATTAGATTTGTGATAGTTGTTTTACCGGCACCTGTTGCACCAACAAAAGCAACTTTCTGACCCTGCTCTGCATAAAGTGAAATGTTATGCAAAACTGTTTTTTCGCCGTCATATGAAAAATCGACATCATCAAAAACAACTTCGCCCTTAAGTTCTGTGTATGTTACACTGCCGTCACTGTGAGGATGTTTCCATGCCCAGTGACCTGTTCTTTCAGCTGATTCAGTGAGTTTACCGTTCTCGTTTTTAACATTAACAAGTGTAACATAACCGCCGTCGGTTTCACTCTGCTCGTCCATGAGATCAAAGACACGTTCCGCACCTGCAAGTGCCATAACAACTGAATTAAGCTGCTGTGAAACCTGATTAACAGGATTAACAAAACTTTTTGAAAGCTGCAAAAATGCAGCAACAGATGCCATGTTGAGTCCGCCTACCCCTGCAACAGCGAACAAACCGCCGATGATTGCAAGCAGAACATACTGCAAATGACCGAGATTGTTATTGATAGGTCCGATAATGTTTACATATTTATGTGCCTTATATGCATTTGTAAACAGTTCTTCGTTCTTTTCGTCAAATTCGTCTTTTGCTTTTTCTTCATGGCAGAAAACCTTAATAACTTTCTGACCTGTTATCATTTCTTCGATATATCCGTTGACATCACCGAGAGATTTCTGCTGTTTAACGAAATATTTGCCGCTCTTGCCTGCCACCTTGCCTGTTATCGTGAGCATCAGCGCAATGCTGATAACAACAAAGATCGTAAGCTGCCAGCTTGTGACCAGCATTGCCGTAAATACTGTGATAACCGTGACGACCGATGAAACCGCCTGGGGAATCGTCTGCGAAATCATCTGACGCAATGTGTCAGTGTCGTTGGTGAAATGGCTCATGATATCGCCATGTGTGTTGGTGTCAAAATATTTTATAGGAAGTGACTGCATATGTGAGAACATATCGTTTCTGATATTTTTCAAAACACCCTGTGAAACATATGCCATAACGATACTCTGAACATATGAGGCAACGATACCTGCCGCAAATATGCATGCAATCTGCACGATCTGAGTGATGAAACCTGACCAGTCAGTTGAGCCGGTCGCAACCATTTCTTCAATTGCAGTTATAACCGTCTTAATGAAAAGCGATGAAGAAACACTGGCAATTGCAGAAACAGCAATACATATAATAACAACAAACAGCTTAAGTTTATTTTTATATGCTATATATTTGAAAAGTCGTTTGCTTGTTCCCTTTTTAACCTTTTGCTTAGGCATACCTCTTGCAGGCATTTTTCCGGGTCCTTTTCCGCCGACTTTCATCTGCGGCTGATTATTTTGTGCCATTATCATCGCCTCCCTTCACCTGTGAGTTATAAACTTGTGTGTATATCTCATCATTGCCAAGCAATTCTTCATGAGTTCCGACCGCCTCAATTCTGCCGCCGTCAAGAACAATGATTTTATCTGCATGCTCAATTGAAGAGATACGCTGAGCAATGATAATCTTTGTTGTTTCGGGAATATACTCGGCAAAAGCCTTCCTGATGAGTGCATCTGTCTTTGTGTCAACTGCACTTGTTGAGTCATCAAGGATGAGTATCTTCGGCTTTTTCAAAAGCGAACGTGCAATACAAATTCTCTGCTTCTGACCGCCCGAGACGTTGGTACCGCCCTGTTCGATATAGGTATCATATCCGTCGGGGAACTCGCTGATAAATCCATCCGCTTGTGAAAGTTTACATGCTTCAACAAGTTCTTCATCTGTTGCGTTTTCATTGCCCCAGCGGAGATTTTCTTTTATAGTACCTGAGAACAGAACGTTTTTCTGGAGTACCATTGCGACCTGATTTCTCAGCGATTCAATGTCATATTCGCGAACATCAACACCGCCGACTTTAACTGCACCGGTTGTGACATCATAAAGGCGCGGTATGAGCTGAACAAAACTTGATTTTGATGAACCGGTTGAGCCAATTATTCCGACTGTTTCGCCCGAATTGATTTTCAGATTAACATCTTTCAAACAAAGTTTACTTTCATCTTTTGCATAGCTGAAGCCGACATTTGCAAACTCAATGCTGCCGTCCTTAACTTCAGTTATCGGGTTTTCTTTGTTTGAAAGGTCGCTTTCTTCATTCAGCACCTCGCAAATTCTTTCCGCTGATGCACGTGACATTGTTATCATAACAAATACCATTGAAAGCATCATAAATGTCATAAGAATCTGCATTGAATATGTCATGAGAACGATAAGGTCACCCGTTGTCATACCGTTTGCAGCATTATCACCTGATGCAACAATCATGTGTGCGGCAAACCATGAAATGAGAAGCATGGTTGTATATGCACTAAGCTGCATTCCCGGTCCTGCAATTGCAAGCAGCTTTTCCGCGCTGATGAATGAACTATAGATTTTGCCGGAAACAGTATTAAATTTTTCACGCTCATGATCTTCTCTGACGAACGACTTAACAACTCTGATTCCGTTAAGGTTTTCTGAAACAACTCTATTGAGTTTATCATATGTTTTGAAAACACGCTCAAAAATCGGGTGTGCTTTAGACATAACAAGCAGCAATGCCGCTCCGAGTATCGGAAGCACACAAAGGAAAATTAAAGCGAGCTTTGCATTAACTCTTATTGACATAATAAGCGAGAAAATCAGCATAAGCGGTGCCCGCACTGCGATACGAATGATCATCTGATAAGAGTTCTGCAAGTTTGTAACGTCTGTTGTAAGTCTTGTTACAAGGCTTGAAACAGAGAAGCGGTCAATGTTTGAGAACGAGAAATTCTGAACATTATAGAACATATCGCGGCGAAGATTTTTTGAAAATCCTGCTGATGCTCTGGCAGCATATTTACCCGAAAGAACACCTCCGAGCAGCGAAATAACGCAGAACACTGCAAGCAAAGCACCGATTTCAACAATGTACTTCATATCGCCCTCGCCATTTGCGCCACCGTTGATTCCGTTATCAACAAGTTTGCCCATATAATACGGTATAGCAACCTCCATGATAACCTCAATTGCAACAAAAAACGGAGCGAGTAACGAATCTCTTTTGTATTCACGAATACATTTTGACAGCCTTTTAATCATTGGCATCATCCTCCTTTAAATTTTGATTTACTTTGTCAATCACACTGAAAAACACATCAAGATCCTGCTGTGAAATATCCTTACTCAACCTTTTTTCAAGAGTCTTGAATTTTTCAATAACAGTATTGTGAACATCATGTGCCTTTTGGGTGAGAACAATTTTTTTCAGTCTTGCATCATAATCAACACTTTCACGAACTATGAAGCCATCTCTTTCCATCAACTTCAAAATGTTCGTTGCTGTTGAACGGCGAATGTTGAATTCCTTCTCGATATCACGCTGAAAGACATCACGATTATTGCAGTTACTGTCAAAAATAAAACCGATAATCCTGCCGCGGGTACCTGATGGCATATCACAATGATTCTCACAGTCAATAATACGTTTGATGCACCTTGAAGTTTTGTGCAGTTCAAAAGAAATTGACCTTTTATGCTCCATTATTCAACCTCCTTCAACAAAAAAATGTTAGCAGCCTAATTGTTAGTTCGCTAACATTTAATATTATAGAGCACAACCACTGATATGTCAACAAACAAAGTTGACACTGTTTAGCAAAAATTACTGAAATGGTTTGTGGATAATCACGAAAATGTTAATGAAGAATGAATATGGAATAATTTCGGTTGCATAATAAGACTCAAAATAATTTTCGCTCGTTCGTCCGCCAAATATAATAACAACAATCTATAAAATAACATCCACCTGCCTTTGCAGTTAAAAAGCTAAAGATTGCCGCTATCTATCCTGCGACCACAACTATCCACGAAGTGGATAATTTAGCTTGCGTAAGCAACTTTCGCTGTGAACGAAGTGAACTATTTAGCTATGCATAGCATAATTTAGCTGTATAGGTTTCCTCTGCGGACTACTGTTTCCCGTCACACACAAGCCAAGTCGAAAATTGTCAAGAATTATGGACAGAAAAAAGAGTGAAAAAATTTGTTTGGGA
>JAMPDR010000057.1 GCA_023665555.1 Ruminococcus sp. | reverse complement strand
GTTGTTCTCAAGGATGCAGTTGCAAAAATCGAGGAGGTTTATGCATAATGAGTAAGTTAGCACATGACATCATCCTCAAACCCATCATCACAGAAGAAAGCATGATGGGCACAGCAATGAAGAAATACACTTTCAAAGTTGCAAAAGACGCTAACAAAGCTGAAATTGCAAAGGCAGTTGAAGAAGTTTTCGGTGTTAAGGTTGCAAAAGTCAACACAATGAACTGCAAAGGTCATTTGAGAAGATACGGCCGTTTCGAGGGCTACACAGCAGCTTGGAAAAAGGCTATCGTAACTCTTACCGAAGATTCAAACACCATTGATTTCTTTGATGGTCTTCTTTAATCGCTGATTAACTAAGTTACAAACCAATCCGGTGGTAATGTATGGAGATCGACATTCTCCGCTAAACCATTATAAGGAGGAACTTAAATGTCAATTCGTGTTATGAAGTCTGTCACAAACGGCACACGTAACATGTCGTACACAGACTATTCAGGACTGTCAAAGAACGGTCCGGAGAGAAGCCTTCTTGCTCCTCTCAACAAAAAGAGCGGTCGTAACAGCTACGGTCGTATCACCGTTCGTCATCGCGGCGGCGGAAACAGAAGAAAGTATCGTATCATCGACTTTAAGAGAGATAAGGTTGATGTAAAGGCAACAGTTGTTTCTCTTGAATACGATCCCAACAGATCGGCTCACATCGCTCTTCTTCAGTATGAAGACGGTGAAAAGAGATACATCATTGCTCCTGAAGGACTCAAGGTTGGCGACACTGTTGAAGCAGGTTCAAATGCTGATATCAAGCCGGGTAATGCACTCGCTCTTATTGATATTCCGACAGGTACTCTTGTTCACAACGTTGAACTTTATCCGGGCAGAGGCGGTCAGCTTGCTCGTGCAGCAGGTAACTCAGCACAGCTTATGGCTAAAGAAGGCGGCTACGCACTTCTCAGACTTCCGTCATCAGAACTTCGTAAAGTTTCGGATAAATGCATGGCAACAATAGGTGTTGTCGGCAACGGCGATCACGAGAACGTTAAGATCGGTAAAGCAGGACGTACACGTCACCTCGGTATCAGACCTACAGTTCGCGGTTCTGTAATGAACCCGAATGACCATCCGCACGGTGGTGGTGAAGGTAAATCACCCGTTGGCCGTCCCGGACCTGTTACCCCGTGGGGCAAGCCTGCTCTCGGCTACAAGACTCGTGCTAAGAAGAATCGTTCAGACAAGCTTATTGTTAAGCGTCGTAACGACAAATAACGGTCGATGAAAGGAGCTAAGAATAATGAGCAGAAGCACTAAAAAAGGACCTTTCGTGCAACCGAAGTTATACGAAAGAGTCGTTAAAATGAATGAAAAGGGCGAAAAAATCGTTCTTAAAACATGGAGCCGCAGCTCCACAATCTTCCCTGAATTTGTTGGCCACACATTTGCTGTTCATGACGGACGTAAGCACGTTCCCGTTTATGTTACAGAAGACATGGTAGGTCACAAGCTTGGCGAGTTTGCTCCGACACGTACCTTCAGAGGTCATGCCGGTTCAAAAACATCAAACAACGGTAAATAATCAGCTGAAAGGAGTGTATTGCTATGCAAGCAACTGCAAAAGTAACATACGTTCGCATTGCACCGCGTAAGGTAAAGATCGTTCTTGACCTTATCCGCAACCAGGACGTTGAAAAAGCTGAAGCAATCCTTAAATACACGCCTAAGGCTGCGTGTGAGGTTGTTTCCAAGCTTTTGAAATCTGCTGTGGCAAACGCAGAGAACAAAGATATGGATACATCAAGACTTTATGTTGCCGAGTGCTACGTAAATCAGGGCCCGACTCTTAAGAGAATCAGACCCAGAGCACAGGGCAGAGCGTTCCGTATCAATAAGAAAACATCGCATATTACCCTTGTACTCAAGGAAGCAGAATAAGTGAGGAGGAGGTAAAACAATGGGTCAGAAAGTTAATCCGAACGGCTTGAGAGTCGGTGTTATTAAGGATTGGGAATCTCGTTGGTATGCAGACAAGAAAGACTTTGGCGATCAGCTCGTTGAAGACTACAATCTTCGTGAATATCTCCTTGAAACACTTGCTCCTGCCGGAGTACCAAAGGTTGAGATCGAACGTGACGCAAAGCGTGTTCGTATCAACATCCATGTTGCAAAGCCGGGTATGGTTATCGGCCGCGGCGGCGCAGAGATTGAAAAGCTCAAGGCTACACTTGAAAAGAAGCTTGGCAAGAGCGTTTCTCTCAACATCATTGAAATCAAAAATCCCGACGTCAATGCACAGCTTGTTGCTGAAAGCATTGCTTCACAGCTCGAAAGAAGAATTGCCTTCCGTCGTGCTCTTAAGCAGTCAATCGGCCGTGCTATGAAGCTTGGCGCAAGAGGTATCAAAATCCAGGCATCAGGCCGTCTTAACGGTGCTGAAATTGCAAGAAGTGAAACCTATAAAGAGGGTACAATTCCTCTTCAGACAATCCGTGCTGACATCGACTACGGTTTCGCTGAAGCAAAAACAACTTACGGCCGTATCGGCGTAAAGGTTTGGATTTACACCGGTGAAGTTCTTCAGGTTTCTAACAACACAGAACGTCAGAGACCGGAACGTCGCCGCAGAAATAATCGCAGAGAAGGAGGAGCTAAATAATGTTATTACCTAAGCGTGTAAAACGTCGTAAAGTACAGCGTGGCCGTCTTAAGGGTACAGCCCACAGAGGCAACAAAGTTACTTACGGTGATTTCGGCCTTGTAGCTCTTGAACCTTCATGGATTACTTCAAGACAGATCGAAGCAGCCCGTATCGCAATGACACGTTACATTAAGCGTGGCGGTCAGGTTTGGATCAAAATCTTCCCGGATAAGCCAATCACAGAAAAGCCGGCTGAAACTCGAATGGGTTCAGGTAAAGGTTCACCCGAATATTGGGTAGCTGTTGTTAAGCCGGGCAGAGTTATGTTTGAAATTGCAGGCGTTGATGAGGCTCTTGCACGTGAGGCTATGCGTCTTGCAGCAAACAAGCTCCCGATCAAATGCAAATTCGTAACAAAAGCAGAGCAGGATAAGGAAGGTGAACAGTAATGAAAGCAAGTGAAATCAGAAAACTGTCCGCCGAAGAGATGGACGCAAAGCTCGCAGAGCTCAAGAAAGAGCTTTTCAATCTTCGCTTCCAGCAGGCTGTTAATCAGCTTGACAATCCGATGAGAATCAGTGCTGTTAAGAAGGATATCGCAAGAATTAAGACTGTTCAGCGTGATATCGAACTTCACGGCGCAAATTCTTGAGGAAAGGGAGGGTAAATAATTATGAGCGAAAGAAACCTTCGTAAAACACAGGTAGGTATTGTTACAAGTGATAAGATGGAAAAGACTTGCGTTGTAACAATCAAGGATAAGGTCAGACATCCGCTTTATAAGAAGATCGTTAACCGTACTGTTAAAGTTAAGGCTCACGACGAAAACAATGAATGCGGAATCGGTGACCGTGTGCTTATCATGGAAACCCGTCCTCTTTCAAAGGATAAGAGATGGCGTGTTGTTAAAATTATTGAGAAAGCCAAATAATTTGGTGCAGCTTAAAGGAGGCTAAACACAATGATCCAACAGCAAACTTTGCTTAAAGTTGCCGACAACACCGGCGCAAAAGAACTTATGTGCATCCGTGTTCTCGGCGGCACAGGCAGAAGATATGCTAACATTGGTGACGTCATTGTTGCTTCTGTCAAGAAGGCAGCACCGGGTGGCGTCGTTAAAAAGGGTGACGTTGTTAAAGCAGTTGTTGTAAGAACTGCAACAGGCGTTCGCCGCGATGACGGAACATATATTCGCTTTGACGAAAATGCAGCCGTTATCATCAGAGAAGATAAAAACCCCAGAGGTACTCGTATCTTTGGACCCGTAGCAAGAGAGCTTCGTGACAAGGACTATTCAAAGATCCTTTCACTCGCTCCGGAAGTACTGTAAGGAGGTGTCACGATGAGTAAGGTTCATGTTAAAACAGGCGACCAGGTTGTTGTTATCAACGGCAAGGATCGTGGCGCAAGAGGTAAGGTGCTTGAAGTAAGTCCGTCAGAAGGTAAAGTCATCGTTGAAGGCATTAACATTGTTTCAAAGCATGTTAAGCCCCGTCAGATGGGTGAACCGGGCGGAATCATTAAGGCTGAAAGCGCACTTTATGCCTCAAAGGTTCAGCTCATTTGTCCGAAATGCGGCAGACCGACAAGAGTAGGTCATGTTATCGTTGAGGAAAAGGGCAAGAAAAAGAAAATGCGCGTATGCAAAAAAGATGGCTGCGGCGCACAGTTCGAATAATAAGGGAGGAACATGACTATGGCAAGATTAAAAGAGTCCTACGTTAATGAGGTTGCACCTGCATTGATGAAGAAGTTCGGCTATAAGAGCGTTATGCAAATCCCGAAGATTGACAAGGTAGTTGTTAACGTTGCCTGCGGCGAAGCAAGCACTAACTCAAAGGTACTTGACGCAATCGTTGCAGACCTTAGACAAATCACCGGTCAGCAGCCCGTTCTTTGCAAAGCTAAGAAATCAGTTGCTAACTTCAAACTTCGTGAAGGCATGGTAATCGGCGCTAAGGTTACACTTCGCGGCGAAAAGATGTATGAATTCATCGACAGATTCTTCAATCTGGCTCTTCCGAGAGTTCGTGACTTCAGAGGCATCAATCCGAATGCTTTTGACGGCAGAGGTAACTATTCAGTCGGTATCAAGGAACAGCTTATTTTCCCGGAAATCGACTATGATAAGATCGACAAGGTTCGTGGTATGGACATCAGCTTCGTAACCACAGCCAAGACAGACGAAGAAGCAAGAGAGCTGCTCACCCTTATGGGCGCACCTTTTGAAAAGTAAGAGGAGGAATAACTTATGGCAAAGACTGCAATGAAAGAAAAACAAAAAAGAACCGCCAAGTATTCCACAAGGCAGTATAACAGATGCAAAATCTGCGGCAGACCTCACGCTTATCTTCGTAAATACGGAGTATGCCGTATCTGCTTCAGAGAGCTTGCTCACGCAGGTCAGATCCCGGGCGTGAAAAAAGCAAGCTGGTAAGCAATTGCAATCAATTCAAGGAGGTATAGGAATATGCAAGTAACAGACGCAATCGCTGATATGCTTACAAGAATTCGTAACGCAAGCTCAGCTAAACACGATTCAGTTAAGATTCCTGCATCCAACACGAAGAAGGCAATTGCTCAGATTCTTGTGGATGAAGGTTACATCAAAAGCTTTTCTGTTGAAGAAGACGGAAAGCAGGGAATCATGACCGTTGAACTTAAATACGGTCCGAACAAATCACAGGTTATCACAGGTCTTAGAAGAGTTTCAAAACCCGGTCTGAGAATCTATACAAGCTGCGAAGATATGCCTAAGGTAATGAAAGGTCTTGGTATCGCCATCCTTTCAACATCAAAGGGTATCATGACTGACAAGGACGCACGCAAGGCAAACGTCGGCGGTGAAGTTCTTGCATTCATCTGGTAAGGGGGTGCTGAAATGTCACGTATAGGAAGATTACCGATTGCTATTCCTGATGGAGTAGAAGTTACAGTTGACGGCAGCACTGTTACAGTTAAGGGCGCTAAAGGCACTCTTACAAGAACTGTTCACAGCAACCTGACTGTCACAAAGGACGGTAACACAATCACTGTTACTCGCCCGAATGACAACAAAGAAAACAGATCACTTCACGGTCTTACCCGTACTCTTATCGCAAACATGATTGAGGGTGTATCAAAGGGTTATTCAAAGGAACTTGAAATCAACGGTATCGGTTACCGTGCTGAGAAAAAGGGCAAGGATCTTGTTATGAAGATCGGCTATTCTCACGATGTAATCATGTCTGAGGTTGATGGTATCACAATTGATGTTCCCTCACCGAACAAAATCGTGATCAACGGCGCTGATAAGCAGAAGGTTGGTCAGTTTGCAGCAGAAGTTCGTGAGAAACGTCCGCCGGAACCCTATAAGGGCAAGGGCATCAAGTATGCCGACGAACATATCCGCCGCAAAGAAGGTAAAGCCGGTAAGGGTAAATAAGATTGGTAAAGGAGTGAAAATTCAATGGTCAGCAAACAAGACAGCAATAAAGCAAGACTTAAAAGACGTAAGAGAGTTCGTGCAAAGATCACAGGTACTGCTCAGCGTCCGCGTCTTAGCGTATACCGTTCACTCAACCACATCTATGCTCAGTTAATAGACGATGTTAATGGTGTAACTCTTGCTTCGGCTGCTACTGTCGAAAAAGAGTTCGAGAACGGTGGAAACGTAGAGGCAGCCAAAAAGGTTGGCGAGCTTCTCGGCAAACGTGCAACTGACAAAGGCATTGAAGAATGTGTCTTTGACAGAGGCGGTTACATTTATCACGGTCGTGTAGAGGCACTTGCAGAAGGTGCTCGTGCTGCCGGCCTGAAGTTCTAAGCAAGGAGGAAATTGATTATGACAAAGATTGATGCATCAGCTTATGAACTTACAGAACGTGTTGTAGCTATCAACCGTGTTTCAAAAACCGTTAAGGGCGGCCGTATCTTCAAATTTGCGGCTCTCGTTGTTGTCGGTGACGGCAATGGCATCATCGGTTTCGGTCTCGGTAAATCGGGTGAAGTTCCCGATGCAATCCGCAAGGGTATTGAGGATGCTAAGAAGAACCTCATGAAGGTTGCTCTTAAGGGAACAACAATTCCTCACGAGATCATTGGTAAGTTCGGCGCAGGCGTTGTTCTTCTCAAGCCTGCTGCACCGGGTACCGGAGTTATCGCCGGCGGTCCGGTTCGTGCCGTTGTTGAAACAGTCGGCATCAAGGATATTCGTACAAAGGCTCTTCGTTCAAATAATCCGTGCAACGTTGTAAGAGCCACCATTGACGGTCTTTCAAAGCTTCGCAATGTTGAAGAAGTTGCAGCTATCCGTGGTAAGACCGCAAAGGAAATTTTAGGTTAAGGAGGGCGTGAAAAATGGCAGATGTTAAGGTAAAGCTTGTAAAGAGCCTTATCGGTTCAAACAAAGATCAGATTGCCACCGCCCATGCACTTGGTCTTCGTAAAATCGGCGACGTTAAAGTTCAGCCGAACAATCCACAGACTCAGGGTAAGGTGAAGAAAATCGCTCACCTTATCGAGGTAACCGAAGCTTAAGCAAGGAGGTGCGAAAACTATGAAACTGCACGAACTTTCACCTGCGGCAGGTTCAACAAAAGAACGTAAACGTATCGGACGTGGCATAGGTTCAGGTCAGGGTAAAACTGCCGGTAAAGGTCACAAGGGTCAAAAGGCCCGTGCAGGCAGAGGCATGCGTCCCGGTTTCGAGGGCGGTCAGATGCCTTTGCAAAGACGAATTCCTAAGAGAGGATTTGTCAACATCTTCAGAACAGAGATGGCAATCGTTAACGTTGCTTCGCTTGAAAAAGCGTTCAACGCAGGCGATACAGTAACTATCGAAGCACTTGTTGAGAAAGGTCTTGTTAAAAAAGTTCTCGACGGTGTTAAGGTACTCGGAAACGGAGAGATCACAAAAGCGCTCACAGTTCAAGTTAATGCTTGCAGTGAATCTGCAAAGCAGAAGATTGAAGCTGCAGGCGGAAAGATCGAGGTGATCTGAGAATGATTAGTACCTTTATAAATGCATGGAAAATCGCAGACCTTCGTAAGAAAATGCTTTTCACTGCACTTATAGTGTTAATATTCAGAATAGGTGCAGCCATTCCCGTTCCGTTCACAGACATCACAACCGGCATCACACCGGAAGGCAGCGAAACTTTCATGAACTATTTGAACATGATGACAGGTGACGCTTTCAACTACGGTACAATTTTTGCAATGTCGGTTACACCCTACATCAACAGTTCAATTATCATCCAGCTTCTTACTGTTGCAATTCCCGCCCTTGAGAAACTCTCAAAAGAGGGCGAGGAAGGCAGAAAGAAGATTGCAACCATCACCCGTTACACAACAGTAGCACTTGCTATTCTCCAGAGTACAGCGTACTTCATTTATTTGAGAGCAAAGGGCTTTGTTGTAACAGACGCTGAAGGAAACCTCTTCACAGGTATTTCAGCAGTTCTCCAGGGTCTTGTTGTTATCCTTGTGCTTACAGCCGGTTCAAGCTTTGTTATGTGGCTCGGCGAGCAGGTTAATGACAAGGGTATCGGCAACGGTGTTTCAATCATCCTTTTCGCAGGTATCGTTTCACGTATGCCCACAATGGTATACTCAATGTATAGCTACCTCATGATGGGCGGCGCATATTATGCACTTGTTCCTATCGTAGTTATCTGCCTGCTTGCAATGATTGCATTCATCGTATGGATGGACAATGCAGAACGCAGAATTCCGGTTCAGTATGCAAAAAGAGTTGTCGGTCGTAAGATGTACGGCGGTCAGAGCACACATATCCCCATTAAGGTTAATATGTCAGGTGTTCTTCCCGTTATCTTCGCTTCATCAATTCTTTCATTGCCGCCGACAATTCAGATGTTCATGAACACTGACAACATGAGCAACGCAACAAAAACATTCTTCGGTTTGTTCCAGTCAACACATTGGGCATATGCCATTATGTATTTCTTCCTCATTTTGTTCTTTGCTTACTTCTATGCAAGTATTCAGTACAATCCGGTTGAAATGGCTAACAACATCCGTAAGAACAGCGGTATGGTTCCGGGTATCCGTCCGGGTAAACCGACAGCTGATTACATTAAGAAGATTCTCAACAGAATCACTCTTATGGGTGCATTGCTTCTTAGCGTTATCGCATTGTTCCCGAACCTTCTGACTTTGTTCACAAGACTTATCGGCAATCAGATGGCACTTTCACTCGGCGGTACATCGCTTATCATCGTTGTTGGTGTTGCACTTGAAACTGTTAAGTCACTTGAAAGCCAGATGATGATGCGACATTACAAGGGCTTCCTTGATTAATACTTAGGAGTGATATTGATGAAACTGATTTTTCTCGGCGCTCCGGGCGCAGGCAAGGGTACACAGGCTGAAGTAGTTTGCGAAAAGCTTGGTATTCCTGCAATTTCAACAGGCAATATCATCCGTGCGGCTCTTAAAGAGCAGACGGAAATGGGTATTAAGGCAAAGGATTATATTGAAAAAGGCCAGCTTGTTCCTGATGATGTTGTTATCGGCATCATCAAGGAAAGACTTGCCAAGGATGACTGCAAAAACGGTTTTGTTCTCGATGGTTTCCCAAGAACAGTACCTCAGGCTGAGGCACTTGACGAAATGGGTATCGAAATCGATAAGGTTATCGATATTGAAGTACCGGATGAGAAAATCGTTGCAAGAATGTCCGGAAGAAGAGTTTGCAGCGGATGCGGCGCATCTTACCACATGCTTTATAAAAAGCCTGAAAAAGACGGTGTTTGCAACAGCTGCGGCGGTGAGCTTGTTCAGAGAAATGATGATAAACCCGAAACGGTTCTCGAAAGACTTGAAGTATATCACAATCAGACAGAACCTTTGAAGGATTTCTATCAGGCAAAAGGCAAGCTTCGCATTGTTGAGGGACAGGAGGAAATTGCTGACACAACAGCACTCACCCTCAAAGCATTGGAGGATTAACATGATAGTGCTTAAAACGGCTCGTGAGCTTACGCTTATGAAAGAGGCTTGCAGAATCTCAGCCGGAGCACTGAGAGTAGCCGGGGAAGCGGTCAGACCGGGTATTTCAACTTGGGAGATTGACCAAATCGCCTATAAATACATTAAGAGTCAAGGTGCAGAACCCAACTTCTTGAATTTATACGGTTTCCCCGCTACCGCATGTATTTCCATAAACGACGAGGTAATTCATGGAATTCCGAGTAAAAAACATATCCTGAGAGAGGGCGACATAGTCAGCATCGATCTCGGAGCGAAGATCCACGGCTATAACGGCGACAATGCTGCCACATTTGCCTGCGGAAAGATTTCTGATGAGGCACAGCGGCTGATGGACGTAACTAAAGAAAGCCTTTATGAGGCAATTAAGGTTGTGGTCCCGGGCAACAAAATCGGTGATATAGCAAGCACTGTGCAGAATTATTGCGAATCAAGAGGTTTCTCGGTTGTTCGCGAATATACAGGTCACGGTGTTGGTAAAGAATTGCATGAAGATCCCAGTGTGCCGAATTACGGCAAGGCCGGTCGAGGAGTACGTCTGTTACCGGGCATGACTCTCGCCATTGAGCCGATGATAAACCAGGGGACTGCGGCAATCAAGCTGCTGCCCGATGGTTGGACAGTGAAAACAAGAGATGCAAAGCTTTCTGCACATTTTGAACATACCGTTGCTATCACGGCTGACGGACCGGTGATACTCACCAAAGAATGAGAGGTCACATGGAGTTTAAAATAGGTCAGGTAGTTATATCGCAAGCAGGACGCGATGAAGGTTTCTTACTTGCGGTTGCAGGTTTCAAACAGGACAGAGTTCTCGTTTGCGACGGGAAAGAACGTCCGCTTGAGAGGGCAAAGGCAAAAAATCCGCGCCATCTCAAGGCAACATCAACGTTTATTGACGAAAGTTCAATGGCAACAAATCCAAAGTTAAGAAAAACACTCAGAGCACTGAGGGACCAACGGAGGTAAAAGTTATGTCAAAACAGGATATGATTGAGATTGAGGGTACTGTTGTTGAGGCATTACCGAACGCTCAATTCCAGGTCGAGCTTGACAACGGACACAAAATTCTGGCTCACATTTCGGGCAAGCTGAGAATGAACTACATTCGAATTCTTCCCGGCGATAAGGTTACGGTTGAAATGTCTCCATACGACTTAACCAGAGGCAGAATCACTTGGAGATCAAAATAATCATTAAATTTTACTATCAGCACAATCTTAGAAAAAGATTGAATTTTTGAAGGAGGTAAATCAAAGATGAAAGTCAGACCTTCTGTAAAGAAAATTTGCGAGAAGTGCAAAGTAATTAAGCGCAAGGGAAAAATCATGGTTATCTGTGAGAATCCCAAACACAAGCAGCGTCAGGGCTAATTTGACGCAAAAAATTTGGAGGTGAACTGACAATGGCTCGTATTTCAGGTGTTGACCTTCCGAGAGATAAGAGAATCGAAATTGCTCTTACTTACATTTTCGGTATCGGTCGCAAAACTGCAAGCGACATTATCGCTGCAACAGGTGTAGATCCCGACATCAGAGTTAAGGATCTTACTGAAGACGACGTTTCAAAACTTCGTGAGTATATCGACCACAACGTTAAGGTTGAAGGTGACCTCAGAAGAGAAACTGCGTTTGACATCAAAAGACTTATTGAAATCGGTTGCTATCGTGGCGTACGTCACAGAAAGAGCTTGCCTGTAAGAGGTCAGCGTTCAAAGACAAACGCACGTACACGCAAGGGACCCAAGAAGACAATAGCAAACAAGAAGAAATAAGTAAAATAAGGAGGATGCTATTATGGCTGCTAAGGTAGGCAAGAAGAATGCTACCATTCGCCGCCGCCGTGAACGTAAAAATATCGAACGCGGTGCGGCCCATATCCAATCCACCTTCAACAACACAATCGTTACTATCACTGATACTCAGGGTAACGCTGTGTCATGGGCAAGTGCCGGTGAAATGGGCTTCAGAGGCTCAAGAAAATCAACTCCGTTCGCTGCACAGACAGCTGCTGAAACAGCTGCTAAGGCTGCAATGGAGCACGGCATGAAGACTGTTGAAGTATATGTTAAGGGACCGGGTGCAGGTCGTGAAGCTGCAATCAGAGCATTGCAGACAGCAGGTTTGGACGTAACTCTCATTAAGGACGTTACTCCGATTCCTCACAACGGCTGCCGTCCGCCCAAGAGAAGACGTGTATAACGGAGGTACAAACATATGGCAAGATACACAGGTGCGGTATGTAAAATGTGCCGCCGCGAGGGTAAGAAGCTCTTTTTAAAGGGTGACAGATGCTATACCGGCAAGTGCTCAATCGAGCGCCGTTCTTACGCTCCCGGTCAGCATGGACAGAACCGCAGCAAGAATTCCGAATATGGTCTTCAGCTTCGCGCAAAACAGCAGGCAAGACGTTATTACGGAATCCAGGAAGGACAGTTCCACAAGTATTTCATCATGGCTGAAAAGAAGGCCGGCGTAACAGGTGAAAACCTTCTTCGTATTTGCGAAAGCCGCCTTGATAATGTTGTTTACACACTTGGTTGGGCATCATCACGTGCCGAAGCAAGACAGCTTGTAACGCACGGTCATTACCAGGTCAACGGTAAGAAAGTTGACATTCCGAGCTATCTGCTTAAAGCAGGCGACGTTGTTTCAATCAAGGCTAAGAGCCGCGACAGCGTAAAAATTAAGGCAGTACTTGAAGCTAACGGTTCAAGACCTGTTCCTGCTTGGCTCGACCTCAACGCTGAGGCACTTGAAGCAAAGGTTGTTAATCTTCCGGATCGTGAGCAGATCACAACACCGGTTGAGGAACATCTCATCGTAGAGTTCTATTCTAAGTAATAGATGACTGCTGCGTAACACACACCCCACAGTAGAATAAGGAGGGTTTGCATGATAGGAATTGAAAAGCCCAGAATTGAAACTGCTGATTTAGCCGCCGATGGCACATATGGCAAGATCATTGTATCACCATTGGAGAGCGGTTACGGCATAACATTAGGCAACAGCCTGAGAAGAATACTTCTCTCATCACTTCCCGGTTACGCTATTACAAGCGTTAAAATTGACGGAGTTCTCCACGAGTTCTCAACAATTCCGGGAGTAAAGGAAGATGTCACGGAAATTGTGCTCAACCTTAAAAGAGTAATTCTGAAAATTCACGGCGAAGGACCGAAAACAATCTACATCGATGCAAGCGGCGAAGGCGTTGTTCTTGCCGGCGACATCAAATGTGATGCAGAGGTTGAGATCCTTAATCCCGAAAGCCACATCTGTACTTTGGACAAAGACGCTCATGTTTCCATGGAGCTTACTTGCGATAAGGGCAGAGGCTACGTTTCGGCAGAACAGAATAAGGCTGCCCTAAAGCCGCCTATCGGTGTTATTGCAATTGATTCAATCTATACACCGGTGTTGAAGGTAAATTACACAGTTGAAAACACACGCGTTCGTCAAACAACCGATCTTGACAAGCTTACGCTTGAAGTCTGGACAGATAAAACGATTTCAGCAACGGAATCCGTTTCTCTCGCTGCCAAGTTTCTCAACGAACATCTCGCTCTCTTCGGCGATTTGTCGGGAGAGGCATATGACACTGAGATAATGGTTGATAAGAGCGAGGATTCAAAAGAAAAAGTCCTTGAGATGACCATTGAGGAACTTGACCTTTCTGTACGCTCATTCAATTGCTTAAAGCGTGCAGGAATTAACACGGTTGAAGATCTGACAACAAAGACAGAAGAAGACATGATGAAAGTGAGAAACCTTGGTAAGAAGTCACTTGATGAGGTTATCAACAAGCTTCACTCATTCGGACTCAGTCTGAGAGCAGATGACGAATAAACACGAAATTCCAACAAAAGCAAAAGGAGTGATTTCAAATGGCAGGTACCAGAAAGCTTGGTAGAACCAGTGATCATCGTAAAGCGATGCTCAGAGGCATGGTAACCTATCTCTTAGAGAAAGGCAGCATTGAAACCACCGTTACAAGGGCAAAGGAAGTTCGCGCAATGGCTGAGAAAATGATTACACTTGGCAAAGACGCAACACTTCACAACAAGCGTCAGGCTTTGGCATACATCACAAAAGAAGATGTTGTTAAGAAGCTCTTCGACGAAATTGGTCCTAAGTACAAGGATGTAAACGGCGGTTACTGCCGTATTATCAAAACAGGTCCTCGCCGCGGCGACGCTGCAGAGATGTGCATCATCGAACTTGTTTGATAGTACAAAAATAAGATATTACGGGCACAGGGAGCAATCTCTGTGCTCGTTGTACTTTTGTGGGGCATATTGCGGGGATGTTGGAGCCTACTGCAATGTTGAGTCCGCAGAGTAGGATTGAAACTGTGAGTTTTGTTTTACGAAATGCTTCAAACTTTGCAAGATTATGCCCGTAAACAGCTTATTTGCAACAGATGAATCTTAATATATACCACTTATTGAAATTTGTTATCCGCGATTTTTATACCATAGCTTGCATATAATTTCATTACATTGATGAAACGTTGGAATAAAATATTTTATCTATGATCATTGTTTCTAATAAAAAATTCTCAAGCATTCATATTATATGGGTGACAAAATACCGCTGAGTCTGAAACCCCTCAGCGGTATTAGTATTATTTAGTTTTTAGATTGCCAATGCTTCAATAATTTTCTTTTTATATTCAATGAACTTTTCCGTCATTGTAAAATCATTGGTTCGTGGCTTGGGCTCATCAATTATCAGTTCTGCCGTTATGCTGCCGGGCCTACCGGACATGATGTAAATTCTGTCGGAAAGCAGAATTGCCTCGTCTATGTCATGTGTGATGAACAGTGTTGACAGTTTGATTTTCTGCATGATGTCAAGATACCAAACGTGAATGGCACTTTTTGTGATGGTGTCAAGTGCACTGAAAGGCTCATCAAGCAGTGCAACCCCTTCTGATGAAAGATATGTTCGCAGCAATGCCGCCCTCTGACGCATGCCGCCGGACATTTCGGTAGGGTATTTCTTTTCGTATCCTGCAAGTCCGAATGTGTCAAATAATTCAGCTGCTTTTTTTCGCGCGTCCTTTTTCTTCATGCCGGATTTTATAACAAGCGGAAGTGCTACATTGTCAAGTACCGTGTAGTACGGCAAAAGCAAATCTTTTTGAAGCATGTAGCTGATTTCTCCGGGTTTACCTGTGACATCGTTTCCGTTGAGATAAATCTTACCGCAATTCGGTTGCATCAACCCGGAAATCACATTGAAAAGTGTGGTTTTTCCGCTGCCGCTCACACCAAGCAGGCAAACAATTTCGCCATCATCCAGATGAACTGAAATGTCTTTGATGATGATTTTATCGTCAAAACCTTTTGTGATGTTTTCTGTTACTAAATATCCCATGGCTTATGAAAGATAATCGTTAGTGAAGCCTGTGCCTGCTTTAAGTTCAACGTCAATAAGTTGGTTGTCCCAAAGCCATGAGTAGAAGCCGTCCCAACGTGCAGGATCAATAATGCCCCAGCTTTCAGCATCAGCGATGTATTGCTCCGAAATCCACTTCTGGCTTGCGGTTACAAGTTCAAGTGAATCTTTGAGTGAACCTGTTGTGTCGCCGTCAACAAGGATTTTTGCAGCATCCTCAGGGTTCTCGATTGCATATTCATATCCCTTTTTTGTTGCGGCAAGGAAAGCCTTTGCAGTTTCAGAATCATTTTTAAGGAACTCGTTATTTGCAATAATAACAGGAGTGTAGTAGTCGAATACCTTGTTATAGCTGATGAAATCGAAATAATCGAAATCAAAATCTTCTTTAAGCTCTGCGGCAATTCCGCCCCATGCATAGAAAATCCAGATTGCATCAGTGTCTTTATTTTGAAGTGCGCTTGCCTCGTCATAAATCTCTTCTTTAGCGAGTTTGACTTTGCTGAAATCAGCACCCTCTTGTTCCATTACGGATTTTATGATTGCCTGTTCAATCGGACTGTCCCAAGTGTTATAGGTTTTACCCTCAAGACCTTTCGGGGAAGTAATGCCATCGCCTTTTCTTGAAATGATGCCTGATGTGTTGTGCTGAAGAAGTGCCGCAACGGCTGTTACTTCAAGTGGTTGTTCCTGAGTGAAAGCAGGAGTAAGCGTATCCTGACATTCGATTGCAAATTGTGCTTTGCCTGATGCACACATCAGTGAAGCACTGCTCTCGGCAGGCTGAACAATTGAAACGTTGAGTCCTGCCTCTTCATAATATCCTTTTGCGGCTGCAACATAGAAACCCGTGTGGTTGGTGTTTGGTGTCCAGTCAAGGCAAAGTGTGATGTCTTTCTTTTCTGTATCATCGGTTTTACCGCCTGAGCAGGCAGCAAGAGTGAAAACAAGTGTTACAGCAAGAAGTGCTGCGATTAACTTTTTCATTTTGTATCTCCTTATTATCTTAATATTATGTGTTATTTGCGGAGGTATTTCTTCTGATTTTGAGAAACTTCATACGCATCATATTAAAAATACTTATGATTGTTTGCGTCTTTTTTCCCATGGCATGCATGCTGAACGCAGCAGAGAAATGCCGAGCATCAACAGCAGACTGATAACTGAGATGAAGATGATTACCGCAAACATTTTGTCAAATGCATATGCCTTTTTGACTCGTGTCATGTATACTCCCAGACCTTCAAAACCGCCGAGCCACTCGGAAATTACTGCGCCGACGATTGCATAAGACGCAGAAACTTTAAGCCCCGAAAAGAAGTGACTCATTGCCGAGGGAAGTTTTATGTATCGGAAAACTTTAATTCTGCCGCCGCCCATGCTGCGAATCAGGTTCACAGCGTCGCTGTCGGCGCTTCGGTATCCGTCAAGCAGTGAAATGGTAATCGGGAAAAATGTTGTTATTACAACAAGTGCTATTTTCGGCGCCATTTCAAAACCCATCCAAAGCACCAGCAACGGTGCAATGGCAATTGTGGGAATAGTTTGGGTGATAACCAGCAGGGGATAAACCGCTTTATACAAAAACGGAAATCTGTCCATCAAGGTTGCAATCACAAACGCAAGAGCAATACCGATTGCAAGACCGTAAATTGCCTCTTGAAGTGTAACCGCGGCATGCTGAAGCATAATCGGCATATCGTTGACGAATGCTCTGACAACGTCAATGGGTGAGGGGAGCATATAAGCAGGAACGAGTCCGCCCTCGCTCACAAACAGCCATACCATGAAAATGACTGCAATAGAAATGAACGGGGCGAGTTTACTGATGGTGTTTTGTAACTTTTTTGTCAATTGTCAACACACCACCCTCAGGCTTGTATGCGATTTTTACATATGCCGAAACTGACGGGCAACCTGCTTTGATTGCAACTTTCTGACATTCTTTGATAATGTCGAGCAGCTGATCATAATCATCGCCCTCAATGGTTGTTTCGAATGGGCCCACATAATAGTTAAGACCTGTACTTTTGATGTAGTCGATAACTTCGTCAACGATTCTGATGAGTTCATCATCATTTGGTACTTCAGGTAAAACCTGAATTGCAACGCTTGCTGTCATGGAAAATTCCTCCAAAATATAAATTTGCCAAAATACAAACCTGCAAGTTAATAAAGTCGGATTCAGACAGTTCTGCCAAAAAAGGTGCACCGTTTTTTGTACAGTATGTTTGAAAGCAAAAATCGCCATGGATAAATACCATGGCGAAAAAAGTATCATTTTAACTTCCTACGTCGGCATTACCCGCATCAGGTTAAGGGTCAAAGACGAGTCAGTCTTAATCTCAGCCGAATTTCATCAGCCCCCCTGTATTCAATTGGCTGTTTGTATAGTAACACTAAAATCAGCCGTTGTCAAGATTTTCTTTTAATTTTGAAAGATAATTATTTGTATTTATTTGTATCAACCGATATTATCGAAGTAATAGGTAATATGGAATAGTGAAGGGGTGTGGTCGCGGGGAAAACAGTGGTATATTTTAAATTGTATCCGCGAAATACTGTAACTGTTAATTTTTTAGATTTT
>JAMPDR010000056.1 GCA_023665555.1 Ruminococcus sp. | reverse complement strand
AATCATCTTTCTCTCCTGTATACTATCATACTCTTGACACAAGCGGCGTCCCTACGAAATCATATCATTTTTCCTCTGCGGACTGCATTTTACCTTATGCACAACCTCACCCGCAATTACGCATTAAGCATTACGAATTACGCATTGAAAATCACTTCTTCTTAACCTTGTTCAGCATTGCGTTGAATTGCAAAATTTCTTCTTTTGTGAACATGCCGCCTGCCATCATGATTAAACGCTTGATGGTGAAACTTTTACCCATCTCAATCAATTGTTTGTTGATTTTCATTTCAGCCGCTGATGCGCCCATACCGCTTTCGCCTTTTCCGCTTTTTAAGGCTTTGAGTGCAATCAGTCCGATTCTTAAGGCGGTAATTTTTCCTTTGAATGTTGAAAGTATGTCGCCTATGGTGTCGTTGATCGAGTAGTATCCCGGCGGTGTTTCAATTTCAAACCAGTTGATTACAGCGCCCTCTTCTTGGAGAACATAGTCTTGATTGAAGGTGTCAACTTTGCGGATAAAACTTTCGTCTGTTAAATCGCCTGCTTTGGCAGTTAATTTCATTTCACCGTTTAAGGGAACATCGAATTTGAAGAACGGATATTCACCTTTTTGTTGCTTGCCGATGCTTTCGCCGTTTGCAAAAAGTTCAACCTCGTTCCGGTTGGAGTAAACCGTAACTTTTGTTATGTCCTCAACTCGGTCAACATATCGCTTGCCGCAGATGTGTATCATCGGTTCATCTGATAACCATGCCTTGTATGCATAGAAAGAATCTTTTTTATATTTGCGGTCAAATGTTACAAGACCCTTGTGGTTCATGCCGTTTTCACCGCCCTCGCTTCTTGCGTCTGCGGCAAAGTCAAACATATTCCAAACATGAGTTGCCCATAAATACGGACGAACGGCAATTTGTTTTATAACCTCTTCATGATAATATGCCTGATATTCCTCGGTATAGTCGCCCTGTTCCGGTGAAGATGTGTGCCAGTTGAGTGCTTCACAGCCATATTCGCTCAATCCGATTGCTTTGTTTGGGTTAGCTTTGTGGAATTTGTCGAACCATGAACCGTACATGTCAACAAGTCCGCCGTACCAACCAAAATAATGATTATATGACAATACATCTGAAATTTTTGTGTATTCTTCATTCGGGGAGCACATGCTCAAAACGGCAATTGTTGTGGGACGTGTTTTGTCAAGTTTGTGTGCTAAGTCGTTAAGCTTGCGGTGATTTTCAATCAGACTTTGGTCTGCCGCGCCGTTCATGGTGATTTCATTGGAAAGACCCCACACGGCGATTGACGGATGATTATAGTTTTGACAGACGAGTTCCGTCATTTGTGAAACAGTATTTTCTGTGCCTTTGGACATGTGCTTTGAAATGTACGGTATTTCTGCCCAAACGACCATACCGCGTTCATCGCATAAATCATAGAAAGTCTGTGAGTGCTGATAGTGTGCAAGGCGAATCGTGTTTGCGCCCATTTCCCAAATCAAGTCCATGTCCTCTTTGTGATGTTCTGCAGTGAGAGCGTTGCCAATGTCGGGGCGATCCTGATGACGTGAAACTCCTCTTAGAGGATACTCCTTGCCGTTGAGAATGAACCCTTTTTCGGGGTCGATTTTAAAGCTACGGCAGCCGAATCGGGTTGATACCTCATCGACAACTTGATTGCCGCAAATTAAGGTTGCCTTCATTGTGTATAAATACGGGTCAGCAGTGCCGTTCCAAAGGTGTGCATTTTCGATAGTCAGTTCGGCTTGAGCGTCAGCGGCAGATACTTGCTTTTGTGAAACGGTTTTACCGTCTGCGATGATTTCAAACAAAACATTGCAGTCATTGTTTGCTTTAACAAATGCCTGAACGTGCACATCGGCATTGATTCCGTTTACAGTCGGTGTAACCATTATTCCCGGTGCACCGTGATAATCAAGGTCAAAATGATTCTCGTTCACCGCAATCACACTGACGTCACGATAAATACCGCCGTAAAAAGTGAAGTCGGCAATTTGCGGATAAACAAAATCGTTTGGAGCATTATCTGCTGAAACCACAAGCAAATTTTCCTGATGTACTTGCGGCAGTTTAACACGAAATGTTGAATATCCTCCGTGATGTTCTGCAAGTTTTTCTCCGTTCCAAAAAACTTCGGCAGATGAATTCACACCGTCAAATTGCAGATAGTGAATTTTGCCGGGACCTAAATCATCTTTTCTTAGAATCTTAGCATAATAACATTTTCCTCTGTAATAATCGTTTCCGCCGTCTTGGCCGTCCTTGCCGTTCCATGTGTGCGGCAGATTTACGCCTTCCCAATCGGTTGGCAGAGTTGTCGGAACATTTTTAGCTTTCTTTGAAAAAAGCCAATTTTCATTGATGTTGGTGATGTTTCTCATCGTATATCCTCCTGTGGTTTGTCATAATAATAGTACACAATATATAAAATTTTTTCAATAGATAATTTGACTTATGTAAAAATATACGCTGTAAGATTGGACTTAAAATCTTACAGCGTTTTAATCGTTTGAGTGCTTTTAATATGCGGGTGGTTTTTCAGCACTTGGCAGGTGTTATCCCGCATATCGAAAAAAATTCAATAAACCTTAATTAAATATGATAAAGTTTGTCATTTTCATAATCAGGCTCATAAGTAAGACGGATTCCCAATTTGCTGAATACCATGGTATCACGGCTTGAAAGGATAACTGAGCAGTGCGCTTCGGTGTCCTTAAGCTGGGGTAACGCGTTCAAAGCCTTTGCAGCATTTTCATTTGTTGCCGCACTGACGGAAAGTGCAATCAGAATTTCATCAATGTGGAGTCTTGGATTTTCACTTCCGAGGTAGTTGACTTTAAGACTTTGAACCGGTTCAATAAGGCTTGAGGGGATGAGTGTCATTTCATCGTCAATGCCGGAAAGATACTTCAGTGCATTAAGTATAAGCGCTGATGTTGCACCGAGGAGATTTTTTGTTTTACCGGTCAGAATTGTGCCGTCCTTAAGTTCAATTGCGGCGGCAGGAGCGTTGGTTTCAGCGGCAATTTTGTTTGCAGCAATTGCAACGGCTCTGTCGGACGATTTGATTCCTGCCTTGTTCATTAAGAACTCAATTTTCTTGACCTCTTCGCCTGCGTCAAGGCCTTTTCTGACATCGCAAAGAGCCTTGTAATATCTTCTGATAATTTCTTGCTTTGCGGCATTGGTTACTGCTTCATCATCAAAAATGCAGTTTCCTGCCATGTTGACCCCCATGTCTGTTGGTGATTTATATGGAGATGAACCGTAAATGCGCTCGAAGATTGTGTTCAGTACAGGGAAAACCTCAATGTCGCGGTTATAGTTGACAGTTGCAATGCCGTATGCGTCAAGGTGGAACGGATCAATCATGTTAACGTCGTTAAGGTCGGCTGTTGCAGCTTCATATGCGAGGTTAACAGTGTGGTTGAGCGGAAGATTCCAAATGGGGAATGTTTCAAATTTTGCATAGCCTGCATTGATTCCGCGAAGATGCTCATGATAAAGCTGAGAAAGGCAAGTTGCCATTTTTCCGCTACCGGGGCCGGGAGCAGTCACAACGATGAGTTGACGCGTTGTTGTGATGTATTCATTTTTGCCGTAGCCGTTGGGGGACACAACATTTTCAACGTTTGACGGATAGCCGTCAATGCGGTAATGAGTGAACACACTTACACCGAGTGATTGCAGTTTAACCTTAAAAGCATCTGCCGCATCCTGATGATTATACTGCGTGATAACAACCGAGCCGACATAAAGGCCGACACTTCTGAAAAGGTCAATAAGTCTGAGAACCTCCATGTCATAGGTGATACCCAAATCTCCGCGGCGCTTGTTGCTTTCAATTGCACCTGCACTGACAGCGATTACGATTTCGGCTTCATCTTTAAGCTGGAGCAGCATGCGAAGCTTACTGTCCGGAGCAAAGCCGGGGAGAACACGTGATGCATGGTTATCGTCAAAAAGCTTACCGCCGAATTCCATATAGAGTTTACCGCCGAATTCAGAGATACGTTTCCTTATCTGCTCTGATTGCATCTTAATATATTTGTCATTGTCAAAACCTATTTTAAACAAAAGAATCACACCGTCCTGTTAAAAAACTTCAAAGAATAATATAACAGAAAATGAAATTGTTTTCAACAAAAAACGGCAATCAATTTAAGTAAAATCTGAATTTTTTCACTTTTTGTCATTTTACGAAAAAAGTGTTTTTGACATTCTGCAAGACTGCCGATAAAGGTGTACGTTCAAGTGCTTTATCGGCAGTTTGAAAGCCCGGCTTTCACCGGGCTTTTGTCAGCTTTAAGATAATTGATCAGTCGGCCAACATATCATCTAATACTGATTCAATGATCTCGTCAGCGTCGTTTACTGCACCGTCTACGGCATCTTTCTCAAAGATAAAATCAAAACCGCCCAAGTAAAATGCGTAATTACCTTCTCCGCTTATTGCAGGATTGATACGCTGACTGCTTGCCATCAATTTCCAGCCGTTGTTTAGCATTGCCTCAACAATTTTTTCTGTTCTGGTTTTTGATTCAACATACAGACGGTTTTCGTTGCAATGTATTTTTTCGTTTCCGTCGTTAACATTGATTATCTTTACAAATTTTTCCATAATAAAACCTCCGAAGTCATATAATTATTTTGAATTTGTTATTGATTATTTTGTTCTGTTATGTTAAAATTTCTATTCCAATAATCACCACCTTGTTGTAAGAAAGGAGTCCAACATGAACTGCATTACTGCTTTTCCCGTAATTGACCTTAATCTCACCGGCAAAAACATTGAAAAGCTACGCAAGCAAAACGGATATACGGTTCGCGATCTGCAAACGTTTTTCGGATTTGAATATCCGCAGGCAATTTACAAATGGCAATACGGCATATGCCTTCCATCGACGGATAATCTGCTTGCATTGGCTCGTTTGTTTAATGTTCATATGGAGGATCTTCTGATTACAACGGATCAGAAGATCCTTAATTTTTTGAACATTATTAATTTGTCAAGGAGCATCTCTTATGGATATATTATATACATATTTATATTATTTGCATTAAACTTGTAGTTTAATGCGTAATTCGTAATGCTTAATGCGTAATTGCGGGGGAGATTGTACATAAGGTAAAATACAATCCGCAGAGAAGGCCAATGCAGTTAAATTATGCTGCGCATAGCTAAATAGTTCACTGCATTCACAGCTAAATTTGCTTCGCAAGCTAAATTATTCACTGCGTGAATAGCTACTTTTTAGTATCGCGCGGGTGTCCGGCAGAATCCTTAGGGCATCGCCCAAAAGCACCGACCGAGGTGTCAGCTGAGAATCACCCTACAGTGATACGTGCTGTCACACACCACATCTATGCAAAAATGTTTTATTCCTCATTTCATCATCTTTGGGTTGTCGGTTCGCTCCAGCAGATAATCAATTGAAACGCTGAAATAATCTGCAAGCCTGATGAGCATCGCATAGTCCGCTTCGCGTTCGCCTGTTTCGTATCTGCTGACTGTGTTTTGGCTGATGTTCAAGTCCATGGCGAGTTTGAGTTGGGTTATATGTCGGCTTTTTCTGATTTCTTTTAGTCGCATGTTGCAGTCAGGCCTTTCAGACTTAAGTCAATAGAAAATATCGGCTCGTGCATAACTTTGTGCTGTGCAGTTTTTGCGATATTCTCCTTGACAAAATTATACCGTTGTGGTATATTTAAAATATCCCGTTTTGGTATAGTCTGCATGAGCAGCAATAGATTGGCAGAAACAGAGCGCTGAATCTTCATTTTTTTGTGCCATACCGATGTAATTGTAAACTTTTTTAATATTCACAAATATTTCTTAATATTCTGCTTGACAAAAATATCCTTTTGTGATATATTCTTTAATAACATTTTTTATATTGGGACACGGGGCAGTTGGACAAGCACCCGAAAAATTTACACCGCGAAAATGAGTGAATCCGTGTTTTGAAACGGTTCATTAACAGACTTTTCATTTATTTGTCAAAATATACAAATATAGGTGCATAAAGATTCGATTTTTCCAAACTTTGCTTATTGACATATTGTTAACAATATGTATAATATAAAACTGTAAAAACTGACATAAGCCATCTGTATGTCGTACAACGCAGTGCTTATGTTCTTTTTATCCAAATGGTTAAAATTTATATGAAGGGAGTGCGGATTTAAACTTTTGGATGAAATTGTGCATATATACATTTTGCACAACTAATTTACGGCATATAAAAGTGCTGACAAAATTTTAATGAAGGAGTGTTTTATTATGAAAATGACAAAGAAAATCTTAGCTGTTGTTCTTGCAGTTTTGATGGTTATGACATCAATGGTATTTGCAACATCAGCAGTTCAAGATAATGAAGAAATTCGTGAAATCAATGTTGGCGAAAGCGATACTTGGACTGTCACACCGGTATCTGTTTTTAATTGCGCTAGATGCGGTCGCGCGTTTGCAGAAGCAGGTGCTATAGAGTTCGAAAATATTAGTGCCGAAGTTTTTGAAGGCGATGAGAGCTGCATTAGTGGTAACATCTATATTGGTACGAACAAGTATGGTGAGTATTATATGGATGTTAGATACAAGGGATTGCAACCCGGAACAGTAACCTATGAAATTTGGTATAGATATTATACTGGTGCACAAGGCAACAAGACATGTAAATATTGTAGTAATCGCAATTATATTAGCGATACTTATGATTACTATGATGTAGTTTATCTTACAATCAACGTTGTTGACCCTAACGCACAGCCTGAACCTCCCGTTGAAGAAACCTACACTGTAACATACACAGACGGTGTTGAGAAAGAAACAGTATTCTCTGATCAGGGTTACGAAGAACTCAAAGCCGGCGATCCGACTCCTGAGTTTGTAGGCACACCCACAAGAGAAGGTTACACATTTGAAGGTTGGACTCCGACATGGAAATCAACTGTTGATCCTGAAATGGCTGATGACGGAGTAATCACTTACACAGCAACATGGACAAAGGCAGAAACAACCTACTCTGTAACACGCAAATATACTCATAATGGCAATTCAGTTGCAACTTATGACGGCGCTCCTATAAAGGGTACAGTAGGCGATGTTCTTACAGGTGATCAGATTGCAGCCAAAAATCCGGATTGGAACACAATCACTCTTGACGATGTTGCAACAACATTCACATTCGATCATTCAGATCCGTCAGCAATCAAACTTGTTTCTGATGCTTCTCAGAACAAAATCACACTCGTTTATGTTACAGATGAACACTATGACTACAACAACGACGGAATTTGCGATGGTTGCGGTGAAGACCTTACTCCGGAAGAACCCACAACTGATCCGTCAGTAAGCGAGTCAGAATCAATCTCAGCTTCAATCAGCGAGTCTGAATCAATTTCAGCATCAGTTAGCGAATCTGAATCAATCTCAGCAAGCGTTTCAGCTTCTGTTAGCGAATCAGAATCAATTTCAGCAAGCGTATCAGCTTCTGTAAGCGAATCTGAATCAGCAAGCGTTTCAGCTTCAGTTAGCGAATCAGAATCAGCAAGCGTTTCAGCATCAGTTAGCGAGTCAGAGTCAGCAAGCGTTTCTGCTTCAGTAAGCGAATCAGAATCAGCAAGCGTTTCAGCTTCAGTAAGCGAATCTGAATCAGCTAGTGTTTCAGCATCAGTAAGCGAATCAGAATCAATTTCAGCAAGCGTTTCTGCATCAGTTAGCGAATCTGAATCAGCAAGCGTATCAGCTTCAGTAAGTGAATCAGAATCAATCTCAGCTAGCGTTTCAGCTTCAATCAGCGAGTCAGAAAGTATTTCTGCTTCAATCAGCGAATCAGAAGCTAACACATCAGCAAGCGATTCATCAAGCGAATCTAAGCCTTCAGAATCACAGCCGACAAGCGGCAACGATCAGCCGTCAGATGAAAACTGCGACTGCATCTGCCACAGACACGGCAAGATCTGGAAAGTATTCTTCAAGATTTACCTTGTATTCTGGAAACTTTTCGGTATCAACCCTGTTTGCAAATGCGGTGAACTCCACTGGGTTAGATAATTACGGCTTAGGCTTGTAACTAATTAAATAAAAGTCCGGCAACTCCCTGTCGGACTTTTAAAATAAGGAAAGGAGTATGAACGAAAATGAAAAATAGTTCATCAAAGAAAATTCTCGCAGTAGTTCTTTCTGTTCTCATGATCTTCTCAAGCATAGCTATTTCAGCAGCTGCAACAGAAGTTGAGAAATGGAACGGAATTGCTGGAACCTCATTCGCAGGTGGTAGCGGTTCAGCAAGCGATCCCTACCTCATCTCAAACGGCAAAGAACTTGCTTATCTTGCATCTGTTGTAAACAGTGCTGACAATGCAAGTAGTGGCAAGTATTACAAACTTACAGCTGACATCGATCTTAACAATGAGCCTTGGACACCGATCGGAACAAGCAATGATTATCGAGCATTCAAAGGCACATTTGATGGTGACGGACACACAATCAGCAACCTTAATGTCAGCGGAACAAGCTGTGTTGGTTTGTTCGGTAATGTTATCGGTACAGTTAAGAATTTTAACATCGTAGGTGCTTCTGTAAGCGGTAATCTTGAAAGTTCTTATTCTTATAGTATTGGTACGGTTGCAGGCAAGGCTTCAAGGGCAACATTCTCCAATATTTCTGTAACAAAATCAACTGTAATCGGTTCAACCAAAAATAGCACAACACCTCTTGGTGTTGGCGGTATTCTCGGCTCAGGAGAAACATCATCAAGTAACTCGATTGCAATTAGTGATTGTTTCTTTACTGATGGTTCGGTATCATCAGGTATTTGCGCAGGTGGTATCGTTGGTGCATTTACCGGCAGCGGCGGAACAAACACTATTGATCGTTGTGCAACAACTAACAGCACAATTGTATCATCATACGGCGGAGCTGGCGGTATTGTTGGTGCAAACGCAGGTACAACTATAAATTCATCAGCAGGTCCTGTAAAAATTAAGGACTGCTATAATACAGCTGATGTCAAGTCAACAGGTTCATCTTCAAACTTATATGGTTCAGCAGCTGGTATCATCGGCTTTGACAGAAATTCATCCACAACAATTGAATATTGTTACAATACAGGCACAATAACAACATCTGCTGGTACATCAAGCAATAAAGCCTATGCTGGTGGTATCAATGGCTATAAACTTGGTTCACAAGGTTTCACCGGATGTTTCAACGCTGGTGTTGTATCAACCACAAACACAAGTTCAGCTAATGCATATGTAGCATCAATCTGTGCAGGCTATGCATCTATTACACAAAGTAACTGCTTTGGCAAGGAATCAACCCTCTTTGGCTTGACTAAGAATAGCTATTATCAGGGCACGAAAACAGTTGCAACCGATGCTGATCTTATTGATTGGATGAAAGATGAGGATCTGCTTGGTGGTCGTGATTGTTGGGTATTCCCTGAAGATGGCGGATTCCCGACACTCTCATCTCAGCCTGTTGATGAGCCGGAAGTACCGACAACAGAATCAACAACTGAAGATCAGGCAAGCATTTCAGCTTCAATTTCAGCTTCAATCAGCGAGTCACTTTCAAAGGCTGAAGAAGAAAGTTCAATCGCAGCAAGCATCAGCCAGTCAATTGCAGATTCACAGGCATCAGAATCAGCAAGCGTTTCAGCATCAGTAAGTGAATCACTTTCAAAGGCTGAAGAAGAAAGTTCAATTGCTGCAAGTGTTTCAGCATCAGTTAGCGAATCAGAATCGGCTTCAAAGGCTGAAGAAGAGAGTTCAATTGCTGCAAGTGTTTCAGCATCAGTTAGCGAATCAGAATCAGCTTCAAAGGCTGAAGAAGAGAGTTCAATTGCAGCAAGCGTATCAGCTTCTGTAAGCGAATCAGAATCAGCTAGTGTTTCAGCATCAGTAAGCGAATCAGAATCAATTTCAGCAAGCGTATCAGCTTCTGTAAGTGAGTCAGAGTCAGCTAGCGTATCAGCATCAGTAAGCGAATCAGAGTCAATTTCAGCAAGCGTATCAGCTTCTGTAAGTGAATCAGAATCAGCTAGCGTATCAGCATCAATCAGCGAGTCTGAGTCAGCTAGTGCAAGTGCTTCAGCAAGTGCATCTGCTTCTGCAAGCGAATCAGAATCAGCAAGCGTATCAGCTTCAATCAGTGAGTCTGAGTCAATCTCTGCAAGCGTTTCAGCATCAATCAGCGAATCTGAAAGCATCTCTGCTTCAATCAGCGCATCTGAAGCTTCAAATTCATCTTCAAGCGAATCATCATCAAGTGATGTAAGCGAATCTGAATCAACAGAGCCGACAACAGAACCCACAACAGAGCAGAATCCGGAAGATAACTGCAACTGCGTATGCCACAGAACAGGCAAGATCTGGAAGGGTCTTTTCAAGATTTATAAATTCTTCTGGAAACTCTTCGGTATCAACCCTGTTTGCAAATGCGGTAAACTCCACTGGGTTAGATAACATAGCTTCGGCTTAAAATCAAACAATCAAACCTCGGCGAAAGCCGGGGTTTTTGTGTGCTTGCAACCAAAATCTTCCATTGACATTTTAATATATTTTGCATATACTAATATCAATAAGTTTGTTGATTTGTTTATAGATAAATTTATCGGTAAATCAATTGACATTCAGATAGCAACATGCTATACTGTAAATATGGAGGTGAACGTAATGGTTAATATTTCAAGTGCAATTAGAGATACCATTTCTATTTCATTGTTCAACCGAGGTCTTGCCGGAAAAATTTTTGAAGAAGTTAAGCACAGCGGTGCAAAAGTGGTTATGAAAAACAATACAGCAGAATGTGTATTGCTTTCACCCGATGAGTATATTCGCATGATGGATGAAGTTAACGATGCAAGGCTGCTCACAATCGCCGCCGAGCGCATGGCAAATTACAACCCCGATGCTACACTCTCCGAAAGCGAAATGAACTCTCGACTTGGAATCACAAGTGACGATCTTGCAGATTTTGAAGGGGTGGAACTCGAATGAATTGGACGCTCAAATATCTGCCCGAAGTTGAAAAAGATTTGAAACAGCTTGACGGTAACCAGCGTGTTCTTATTATGAAGGCAATTAAGAAAGTCCAAGTCAATCCGCTTCCTGCAAGTGAGGGTGGCTACGGCAAACCATTGGGAAACAAGGGTAGGTCAGATTTAACAGGTCTATTAAAAATCAAGCTGAAAAGTGCCGGAATTCGTGTGGTCTATAAACTGGTTAAAACAGAAACCGAAATGCTTGTGGTTGTTGTTGGTGCAAGAGCTGATGACGAAGTATATGAAACAGCACAGCATCGCGTAGATAAACATAATTTATAAGGAATCTCATCTGACAACAGTTTGGATGAGATTTTTTGTTATGTATGCGGGTAGATGTTTCACTGTCGGCAGACACTTACCCGCATACGAAACAGGAAAGCCAAATTTAAGCAAATTGCATAAAAATATCAGAACGATCCAACAATAAATTCTACAAAAAATAATTCATAGCCTATTGCTATGGATTCGATTTAGTGATATACTACCAAAGAAGTGGGAAATACTGCTATCCCACAGCGAAAGGATGGTGATTGAGGTGAAAATCTCAACAAAAGGGCGATACGGTTTGCGCATCATGACCGATCTTGCCGTCAACGGTAAAGATGGTTGCGTGCCGCTTAAAGATATCGCCGAGAGAGAACACCTTTCGGAAAAATATCTTGAACAGATCATCAATCTGCTCGGCAAAGAGAATCTTGTCAAAAGTGTCCGCGGCGCTAAGGGCGGCTATCACCTGACGAGAAGTGCAGAGGAAATCACGGTTGAAGATATTCTCAAAGCAACCGAGGGAAGTCTTGCCCCCGTTGCATGCGCGGCTGACAATGACTGCTGTGAAAACTATTGCGACTGCGTGACTTCGTTCATCTGGACGGAGATCTATAATGCGGTAATTGGTGTGGTCGGGAACATCACGTTAAAAGACCTCGCTGAGAGAAGTACGCAACTTGAAAAAATTGAATTGGAGTGTAAGAAATGAGATACGTTTATGCTGACAATGCTGCAACAACACCTGTTTCAAAGCACGTTGTTGAAGCAATTCTTCCATATATGACTGAGCACTTTGGCAACCCGTCAAGCCTTTATGCGATCGGACAGACTGCCCACCGTGCAATCACAACCGCACGTCAGCAGGTTGCTGACGCAATCGGTGCAGCTAATGCCAACGAGATTTATTTCACATCGGGTGGCTCAGAGGCTGACAACTGGGCAATCAAAGGCGCGGCAATGCTTGGCGCAAAAAAAGGCAAAAAGCACATCATCACATCAAAAATCGAACATCATGCAGTTCTTCACACCTGCGCATCACTTGAAAAACAAGGCTTCACAGTGACATATCTCGATGTTTATGAAAACGGAATCGTTAAGGTTGAGGACGTTGCAAATGCAATTACAGATGAAACCTGCCTTGTAACTATTATGTATGCCAACAACGAAATCGGCACACTTCAGCCGATAAGCGAAATCGGTAAGCTTTGCAAGGAGAAAGGTGTCCTTTTCCACACTGACGCTGTTCAAGCGGTCGGTCACGTCAAAATTGACGTTCAGGAGCAGAACATTGACATGCTCTCACTTTCGGGTCACAAGTTCCACGCAACAAAGGGCATCGGCGCTCTCTATTGCAGAAAGGGAATCAGACTGCCGAACCTTATTGATGGCGGCGCACAGGAAAGCGGCAGACGTGCAGGCACTGAAAACGTTCCGGGTATCGTTGGCTTGGGTGTTGCAATTACCGACATGGTGAACAATATGGAAGAGAATTCCAAAAGGGTTGCCGCACTTCGTGACAGATTGTTCGAGGGCGCAAGCAAAATTTCACATTCAAGAATTAACGGTGATACCGAAAAAAGACTGCCCGGCAATTTCAGCATGTGCTTTGAGGGAGTAGAGGGTGAAAGCCTGCTCCTTATGCTTGACATGAAAGGCATCAGCGCATCAAGCGGTTCTGCATGCACATCAGGCTCACTTGATCCGAGCCACGTTTTGCTCGCAATCGGTCTTAAGCATGAGGTTGCGCATGGCTCACTTCGTCTTTCAATCGGTGAAGAGTGCACTGTTGAGGACATCGACTACATTCTTGAAGTTCTTCCGCCAATTATTGACAGACTCCGTGACATGTCACCGCTTTGGGAGCACATCATGGAAGAAGAAGCAAAGGCATAAGCGACAGCTAATAATTTAACATATTAAGGAGTTTTAACCATGGAATATTCAGAAAAAGTAATGGAACATTTTGCCAATCCGCACAATGTGGGCAAGCTTGAAGACGCAAACGGAATCGGCGAAATCGGCAACGCAAAGTGCGGTGACATCATGAAGATGTATCTCAAAATTGAAAATGACATTATCGTTGATGTTAAGTTCAACACATACGGCTGTGCATCAGCGATTGCAACAAGTTCAATTGCAACCGATATGATCAAGGGTCAGCCGCTTTCAGAGGCATTGAAGCTGACAAACAAGGCAGTTGTTGAGGCTCTCGACGGACTTCCTGCCGTTAAAATTCACTGCTCGGTTCTTGCAGAGCAGGCAATCAAAGCTGCAATTGCCGACTATTACACCCGTCAGGGTATTGATCCCGAACCAATTGTTGGCAAAATTGAGGATCACGACGATCATTGCGCGATATAAAACACATCAAATAAAAGGAAGTTCCGAATTAATCAGAACTTCCTTAATTTTTTTCATCTTTCAATTCGAGAATGTAATCAACAGAAACATGGTAAAATTTTGCAAGAGCAATCAATATGTTCGTGGGGATATCACGCTGACCGAGTTCGTAGTTGCTGTAAACTTGCTGAGAGCAATGGAGAATCTCTGCCATTTGTTTTTGTGTCAGATCATGATCTTCTCGCAAATCTCTTATTCTGTGAAACATACTCATCACCGTTTTTATTATATAATACCGCAAAATGCAGTATTGACTTTTACTGCATTTTGCGGTAGAATCTAAGCGGAATGAGATTGCATTTTTATGATGTTTCTCGTTTTGGGAGTTTTTTTATTTAATAGGAGGTCAAAAAATGAAACGAATCACGAAAAAGACATTATCAGTTTTCCTTGCGGCAATTATGCTTATCTGTGCCGTGCCGTTGGCAGCAAGTGCGGTGACGTACAGCGGTGAGTGTGGTGCTCAGGGGGATAATATTACTTGGGAACTGAATACTGAAACCGGTGTGTTAAAACTTGACGGACAAGGAAGAATGGATAACTATTATATGTGTACTGTGTGCAAGTATGAGAATAATTCCAAACCTAATCCGTGGAATAATTATAAGCATCTGATACAAACCGTTGAAATTTCGGAAGGTATAACACATATAGGAAACTGTGCATTTTTTGAATGTGAAAACCTTACAAGCGTAAGCATACCTAGCTCAGTAGAATATATAGCAGGTGAGGCATTTGAAGATTGCACTGCATTAAATAGAGTTAACATTACAGACCTGTCAGCTTGGTGTAATATTTCATATGAAGATTTGGGAGACGGATTTTCATATACGCCGCTTAGGTATGCGAATAATTTATATATAAATGGAATTCTTACAACAGATATTGTAATTCCTGATGATATTGAAGTAATTTCCATGTTGGCATTTTCGGGTTGTACATCTTTAGAAAGAATCACCATTTCAGATAATGTGAGAATTATTGGACTCAGAGCATTTGATAACTGTAAAAATCTAAAAAATGTAACAATAGGTAACGGTGTTACCGGTATATATGACGCTGCGTTTTATGGATGTAGTGCTTTACAGAACTTAATTATTCCAAATAGTGTGGAACATATTTATGAATCCGTATTTAAAAACTGTACTAATCTTGAAAGTGTGAGAATAGGTGACAATATAAAAACAATAGGCTATTCCGACTTTGAAAATTGCATTAACCTTAAAGACGTAATTATCGGAAATAATGTATCACAAATTGATGGTTGTGCATTTAAAAAATGTACGAGTTTAACCAATATAGTTATTCCGGATAGTGTTGAAATAATTGGGAGTAGTGCTTTTGGAGATTGTTCCAATCTTCAAAGTATATCAATTGGCAAAAAACTATCTGAAATCAGCAGATCTGCTTTTAGAAATTGTAATGAATTGAAAGATGTATACTACAATGGAACAAAGACCGAAATGGGTTTAATAAATATAGAAAGCGATAATCAATGCTTAAAAAACGCAACCATTCACTATAATCATCCGCACACATATTTCTCAACAGTTTTAACACCTGCGACATGCACAACTGACGGTGAAATAAAATATACTTGTGTTGAATGTGATGAAAGTTACGTTGAAACAATCATTGCGACAGGACACAACTACTACATAAAGAACATCGTTCTTCCCATTTGCGATAGCGACGGTTCAATGACTCATGTCTGTATTGCTTGCGGTGATTCGTATGATGTTGTTCTTCCGTCCACAAACAGCCACAGTGACACTGACAATAACGGTGCATGTGACAACTGCGGAAAACAACTTGGTGCTGTTACTCCAGTCCCAACAGAGCCAACCGAACCTGATGCTGATAACTGCGATTGCATGTGCCATCAATCAGGGTTTGCAGGTTTCATTTGGAAACTTGTTAAGATTTTCTATCAAGTTTTCCATACAAATAAAACATGTGCTTGCGGTGCGGCACACTATTAAACTTAGATGTATAACAAAAACTACGGTGGCCGAGTCCATCGTAGTTTTAGGAGTGTCCAAAATGCGGAGTTTAATTTGTGTGTTCCCCGCCGCAGGCGGAAAAACAGGGCAAATAAATTCTACACTGCGGATACTCCAATAGTTTTTCTGCACTTGCTTTATAAAGCTTAATATGATATAGTTGAGATGAATTTACTCGAAACGAGGTGTACCCATGATAGGCAAAATTGTGAAAGTGACTGTTGACAGACCGCTCGGCAGTTATCATCCCAAACATAAAGATATGTACTATCCCATAAATTACGGCTATGTGGATGGGGTAATCGCTCCTGACGGTGAAGAGCAGGACGCATATATTTTAGGAGTCGAAACTCCGATTGAAACGTTCACAGGTGAGGTTATAGCTGTTATACATCGCAAAAATGACGTTGAAGAAAAGTGGGTAGTTGCACCGAAAGGGCAGAAATTCACCAAAGAAGAAATCGCAAAAGCCGTGCATTTCACCGAGCAATATTTTGACAGCGAAATCATATTGTAAAGAAACACCCGAAAGGAAAGTTCTTTTCGGGTGTATAAATTTATTTATCAGTTCTTTTCTTCTCTCTTTTTCGTGCAATCGCAAAAATGATGATGTCAAGTATAATGCATATCCAGAAATACATCACAGCACAAATAGAAAATAATGGTATACTGGAACTGGAAAGTTTTGCACTATGGAAAACATGTGTATTTAAAAAATACATAGCAGGGGAGAAAAAAGTATAGGCAAAATTGAAAACGGAATGACAAGAATAGTCCACACGTTAATGAGCCAAAAAATATTTTTTGAACGAGGCTTACCGGGGTCAAGTCGTTGACCGATCCAATACACAGAACAGCCTATTGCAATAAGTATCAACCCTATCCACGGTGCAAGATATGATTGAAAGCTTACCCAAATTGCCGCAAAAACTGCAACACCGATAAAATTGCAAGTGGTTGCAATAATTGTGAAAATTCCTGCATCAGCCTTTGATTTGGTTGTGGGAGTTTCATCAACAGCAACTTGGGATTCGGATTTGTTTTCAGGCTCAATCTCGGCAGTGCCGACAGTTGGTTCTTCAGCAATTGTTGGCTCAATGCCTTTGAGCAGGTAATCGGTTGACACACCGAAGAAATCGCTTATTGCCATGATTTTGTCAATGTCAGGCATACTCTGATCGCTTTCCCATTTTGAAACTGCCTGCCTTGAAACACCGATTTGCTCTGCAAGTTCCTCTTGCGAAAGACCTCGCGACTTTCTTAAACTTTGTATTCTTTCCGCTATAGTCATATTTAAAACTCCTTTTGTTGATTTAATTATATATTTTTTATTTAACCCAGTCAATCAGTTTAATGATTTTCCTGTCTGTGCCTAATTTGTATCTAAAGATTTTTCCGCTTTCAAAATCAAGTATTTTTAAAGACCATCCTGCTCCTCTTTCATCACACAAATCATTGCCGTTTACCGCAGTATAAATCAAATGGTTTGAATCAGGACTCATCACCGCTGTAAGAGGCCATTCTTTACTTGAAATTGTATATTTTTCAGAGTTCGTTTTAATATCAATCAAAGAAAATGTATTATCATCCCAGTTGTATATTGTAATACATTTATCGTTTTGAGCAATAGGATAATCTTCTCTATTGTGTCCACTTGCGGATGAATTATCTGAAACGGTTGTCGGGTGTATTTCGCCTGTCGATGTCAGGAGATAGGATTTTTCTGCACCATTTTCCTGAGTCGTAAATGTAAAGGTATTTGAATCCTTATCACGTAAGCAGTCAGTGATAAAAACTTCAGTTTGATATATTATGTTTTCCGTGTTATCTGATAAATTGCGTTCAACAATTCGGCTTAAATTTTCTTTGTAGTTGTAATCAATGTAAAATATAGTTCCTGTTAAATATTCTTCAATTTGGCGTCTGTCATACTTCTGTTTTGCTGTGCATGATATTCCGACAACCATAATCAATGCTGCAAATATTGATACTATTTTTATAAGTTTTTTATTCATGGGGTTCAACCTCCGTGGTTCATATTGTGACTTAATCTTACTCAAAACGGCGGTTGAATTCTACCATTTTGCCCTTGAAATTCCGCAACCGGTGGTTGCATCGGAAAAAATATTGAAAAAATCCTCATTTTAATGAAATATTTTCATCTTTTCAGTTGTGTTATAAGTGAAAGGAGGCAGACGAGATGGACTTCGATGAAATAACACGAATAGTAAATACTTACAGCGATATGCTGTTCAAGATTGCTTATACTGTGTTACATTCTTCTGCCGATGCGGAAGATACAGTGCAGGATGTGTTCATAAAGCTGATCGACCGTGCTGATAAATTCAATGATCCGGAGCATGAAAAGGCATGGCT
>JAMPDR010000055.1 GCA_023665555.1 Ruminococcus sp. | reverse complement strand
CTATTTTCATAACCTTCTGAAATGCTCTGTAATATGCTTTTTTAAGCTGCCACATTGTGAAGATTCCTTTCTGTGCTTATGCACCTTTAATTAACCACTTCATTTTACTATAAATTACCGCCGTTTTCAAGTGTTATGCCAAAACTTTTATGTTTCAGACGGATAATTTTGGTCAAGAATACAAATAAGGAGCAAACCAAGTAGACAAAGTTACTCTATTTGTAAAAAAATCATCTTGTTTGCGTTGAATCGAACAATGAGGAATGAGGAGTTGCGGTCGCAGATAAAACTATAAACACATTTTAATCGTTCGTCCGCGAAATTAAATTGTTCATGTAAGCTAAAGATTTTTATATTAACCGGGAGGATACTTATGAAAAACAAAATTGCAATCACAACTGAAAGTGCCGTTGACCTTTCAAAGGATTTTCAAAAGAAATATAACATCCATGTTATACCGATGAATGTCATTATCGGTGATGAAGAATTCAAAGATGGTGTCGACCTCGACACAAAGCAGCTATATGAAAAAAGCGAACTTTACGGAGCACTGGCAAAAACTTCGGGTGTTTCACCGCATGAATACAAACTGATTTTCGAAACACTGACTTCACAAGGATTCGATGTTGTCCATATTGCACTCAGCAGCAAAATTTCATCGTGCTTTCAAAATGCTCAATTTGCGGCAAACGGTTTTGATAATGTGTTCGTTGTTGACTCGCTCAGCCTATCAGCCGGGATGGCTTTACTCGCGATTGAGGCAGACAAACTCAGAAACATGGATAAACCTGCATCGGAAATCGCTCATGCGCTTGAAGTTCTGCGCACAAAGATCAGCACAAGTTTCATCCTTGAAAACACAGAATATCTTTATAAAGGCGGCCGATGCTCACCGATTCAAAATCTCGGTGCTAATCTGTTTTCACTTCGTCCGTCAATAGATGTTGTTGGCGGCAAACTAATGCCCGGCAAAAAATACAAAGGCAATCCCTCACAGGCACGAATAAAATATATTGATGATAAACTGAAAGAGAACCCTGTTATCAACGGCGACACCTGCATGCTCAACTATTCCGACATTGACGAATCGGAAGTTAATGAAATTGTTGCCCACTTGAAAGAAACATCCCCGTTCAAAGAGGTCATAGTCAATGAGGCAGGATGCTGCATCTCCGCGCACTGCGGCAAAGGCACAATGGGAATTATTTTTCAAAGCGGAAACTAAAATAGGTAATATGTAATAAGGAATAGTGAATAGGTATGCGGGGAAAGTTTGTACTTGTCGAAAGTATGAGTCCGCAAAAGGAAAATTGCAACTAAAGAGTTTTAGAAATAGGTTGAATTTATCCTATTTGTATGTATAATATAATAGGAGGTGTAAAAAATGAATATCAACACAAAGACTATAGTTTCCATAACCGAGGCAAATCAAAACTTTTCAAAAGTAGCCAGACTTGTTGATGAAAACGGTTCAGCAGTAATTTTGAAGAACAATGTTCCACGCTATTTGATTATTGATTTTGAACAAGCGGAAACGGAACAAATTGCTGACAGCGAGGACGTTATGTCTATTTCAAAAAGACTTCTTGCGAAAAATAAGCATGCCTATGAGGTTCTGGCAAAAAGAAAAAATTAACAAAAGAACAAGTAATCGATTTACATCATGAACTGATCCTGTCTACAGGTGGTACTGACGGATTGCGCGATGATGGTTTATTAGAATCTGCTTTAAGCACTCCGTTTCAAAATTTTGGTGGTACAGATATGTATCCTTCTATACAGCAAAAAGCTGCTCGCCTTGGTTTTGGACTAATCAAAAACCACGCATTTATTGATGGTAACAAGCGTATCGGTGCACACATAATGCTGGTGTTCTTATTTTTGAATGGAATTGAACTTGATTATACTCAGCAAGAATTAATTGATATGGTTCTTGGTGTAGCTGCCGGATCATTGGATTTTAAAGATATGACCAAATGGATTATTTCGCATCAAATATAATAAAAGAGCTGTTCTGAAAGCATAAACAGAACAGCTCTTAATATTTTTTAATTATTTTCAAACACACACTGTAATATCAAAACAGATACTGTGATACATCTACTGATCTTATTTCAAAAATGCAATCAAGTCATCAATGTGCGCAAAGATTTTTGTAAGATCGCTCATTATAACTGAAATCTTTTTGATAAAAGCGTTGAATTTATTCTCTTTGGTAACGGTCAATTTTTCAGTATTCTCCACAAAATCTGCTGTTTTTGTGAAACTTATTTTTGCACTTGCTGCGTTGTGGTCAGAGATGCTATCTCCGTCAGAATTTCTGAATGTCAGATACTCAAAACTGTCAGCAGAAACATGTACTCCTCCGCCGTCTTTATAAAGAAACTTTTCAACACTGTCCCATTTGCCCCAATAGTTGAAGCCGCCGCCGTATTGTGCAGCCCACTTGCTGTAATCTTCATAATTGCCGTCATTATAAAGTTCAGTCCAAGCATCCTTAAGTCCGCATTCTTCAATCATGTATTCATCAAAACCGGGACCATTGTCGATATGAGATGATGTATTGAAGTCACCAGTCACAATAACCGGACGATCAGTTTTTCTTGAATTGATCATTGCGGCAAGCTGTTTGAAATTATCCTCTCTGGCTTTCTGCGAACCGACATCATCATAAGCGTCAGCATGAATGTTATAAAAATCAACATAAATACCGTTTCCGAGATCAAGAACAGCATAGAGAATTCCTTTCGGAGTAAGCTCGTCTGCACCGTCATTTATGACACCGTAAGCCATGTTCCAGGTTGTTCTCTTTTCGTTATAGATCGGAGTTTTTGAAAAAATATTCATTCCGTCGCCGCCGGGAATTCCGCCGGTGTGAATTGTTTTGTATGGATAAGCATCCATACCTTTAACGAGTGATGAATGATAGCCGAAGTCTTCCTGAACGGCAATAACATCATAGTCACTTGCACCAAGCTGAGCGCCAAGCTGAGCCTGATTTGAATCAACGTCTTTTGCGTTGTCCTTTTTCAGTATCGCATTAATGTCAGGCAAACCCGCAACGTTATAGCACAGCATGTTCACTGAAACGCTGTCTGTTGTTGCTGACGCACAAACACAAAAGACTGAAAGTGCCATCATTGCCGCCAGAAATACTGACAAAGCTTTTTTGAATGTTTTCATTAATATTCCCTCTTTTCTTGATTTTTCAAAACACGCGAATTAAACATTTTGTGTTTCTTCAAATCAATATTATAATTAATAACAATAAATGTCAACAGAACAATATGAGTGTTTACAAATAATTCAAACAAATGCCATTATTCAAATTACTTATTCTTCAGTGGTTCTGCTTTTTCTTTTGCATATAATCATTCTGATGATGTCAATAATCAAAATAATTACTGATATTACACAGCACAACTTCGAAAACTCTGTTTTATCTTTCAGCGTACAGATAAATACAACTGCAGTGCAAATCCAAATAATTAAATCTCCTTTTTTCATCTGGAAAACTCCTTTCATTAGACCATAGTTTTCATATCACTTTATAAGATATTGTTATACCATCTTCTCTTGCTTTACCTTATGGTCGATAACGTGTCTTGAAGCAAGTTCGCGGTGAATGTCCTCAACAGATATTCCCATCTGAACCATAAGTACCATTACGTGATATGCAAGATCGGCAATTTCATAGATGGTTTCTTTTTTATCATCGCCTTTACCGGCAACGATAACTTCTGTACATTCCTCGCCGACTTTTTTCAATATCTTATCAATGCCTTTTTCAAAAAGATAGGTTGTATATGAGCCTTGCGGCATCGTTTCTTTTCTGCCCACAAGTAAATCATAAAGATTTTGAAGAGAAAACTCATTCAACTCTTCGCTCTGCCAAAGTAAATCATTAAAACATGAATCTGTTCCGGTGTGACATGCAGGACCATCCTTTTCAACAACAACTGTCAGTGCGTCCTTGTCACAGTCAGCAGTAATTGAAACGATATGCTGATAGTTTCCGCTGGTTTCACCTTTGAGCCAAAGTTCCTGACGTGAACGGCTGAAGAAGCAAGTCAAACCCTTTTCCATGGAAATTTTCAGACTTTCCTTGTTCATGTATGCAACTGTGAGTACCTTTTTTGTGATAGAATCAACAACAACGGCAGGTATCAAGCCTTTTTCATCGAATTTAAGTTCATCAATATTAATCATAATTTACCTCACAATAATATCATTTTTTCTAAGTTCAGCTTTCAAATCTGCAATCGAAACTTCACCGAAGTGGAAAATTGACGCTGCCAAACCTGCATCAACTTTCGGCAGTGTTTTGAATAGTTTTGTAAAATCATTGATACATCCTGCACCGCCAGATGCAATAACAGGAACGTTAACCACATTGCAGACCGCTTCAAGCATTTCAAGGTCAAAGCCGCCTTTTACTCCGTCTGTGTCGATTGAATTGAGAACGACCTCACCTGCACCGTTATCGACGCAGTGCTTTATCCATGAGATTGCTTCCATCCCCGTGTTCTCTCTGCCGCCTTTGGCAAAGACTCTGAACACACCGTCAACGCGCTTTACATCAGCAGAAATAACAACGCATTGATCGCCGTATTTCATTGCAGCCTGTCTGATGAGATCCGGGTTTCTGATTGCACCCGAATTGACACTCACCTTGTCAGCTCCGCATTTGAGCACTCTGTCAAAATCTTCAACTGTATTTATGCCGCCGCCAACTGTCAACGGTATGAAAATAGTTGAGGCAACCTCACATAAAATGTCAGTAAACAGTGCTCTTCCCTCTGCGGAAGCCGTGATATCATAAAATACAAGTTCATCCGCACCATTATCGCTGTAGAATTTTGCGAGTTTTATCGGAGATGAAACATCAGCCAAGCCGAGGAAGTTCACACCTTTAACCACTCTGCCATCCTTAACATCAAGGCAGGGTATTATTCTTTTTGTAATCATTTCGCCACCTCGATCGCTTTTTCCAAGTCTATTGCACCTATGTAATATGCCTTGCCGATGATTGCACCGTAAATATTCATCTGTGCAAGTGCTTGAACATCATCAAAGCTTGAAACTCCGCCCGATGCAACAAAGTCCATGCTGAACTTCTGAGAAAGTTCTTTATACAGTTCGAGATTCGCACCTTTCATTGCACCGTCCTTGGAGATATCAGTGCAAATTACGGTTTTGATTCCGAGATTTTGAAGCTTTTGGCAAAATTCCTCTAAGGTATATTGTGACTGTTCTGTCCATCCCTTGATTGAAACATAACCATCTCTGATATCAACACCGACCGCGACTTTTTCTTTGTATTTTTCAGCCGCTTCGGTCAAGAACTTCTCATCTGTAACAGCCGCAGTGCCGAGAATAACACGGTCAACACCGATTGAAAGATATTTTTCAACTGTTTCCATGTTTCTTATTCCGCCGCCGAGTTCAATGAACAGATCAGTGTTTTCACAAATAAGTCTTATCGTTTCAAGGTTAGGTGTATCACCGCTTTTTGCGCCCTCAAGGTCAACCATGTGAAGAAATTTTGCACCTTTTTGCTCAAACTCTTTCGCCTGAGCAAGAGGATTTTCATTATACACGGTCATTTGATTGTAGTCGCCTTTAAACAGTCGAACAGCCTTACCGTCAAAAAGGTCAATTGCAGGAAATATTATCATAATGCTTGTTCCCCCTCACAAAAGGCTCTGAGTATTTTCATTCCAACATCCCCGCTCTTTTCCGGGTGGAACTGACAGCCGTAAACATTGCCCGATTGAACAGCAGCGGTAAGTTCTGCGCCATACTCGGTTGTGGCAATTGTGTTTGCTTCGCAGTCTGTTGCAAAAAATGAGTGAACAAAATATACGCAGTCATTCTCATTGATATATTTGAATAGTTCGGTTTTGTTCTCAGTGAAATGCAAAGCATTCCAGCCGATATGTGGAATTTTCAACTCAGCAGGAATTACACCATCCATCGGAACGACCTTTCCCTTGATAAGTCCAAGTCCTTCATGCTCACCGTATTCATAACTTTTTTCAAACAACATCTGCATACCAAGGCAAATACCCATAAGCGGTATACCTTTTGCAACCTGCGATTTTATCACAGCGTCAAGCCCGGTATCTCTAAGTTTTTTTGCAGCATCGGCAAATGCACCCACACCGGGAAGTATTATTTTATCAGCCGAAAGTATCTTTTCTCTGTCACCCGTAACCTCAATTTCAGCGCCGATTGATTCAAGCGATGATTTGAGTGAAAACAGATTTCCTACTCCGTAATCAACAACAGCAATCATTACAGCACCCCTTTTGTTGACGGTATTTCATCTTTGTATTTTTCATCAATGCTGACTGCCTGTGCAAGACTTCTGCCCACTGATTTGAAAGCCCCCTCGATAATGTGGTGGCTGTTTTCACCTGCAAGCTGTTTAATGTGAAGTGTCATTTCAGCCTTACGGACAAATGCAAGCCAAAATTCCTTAACAAGTTCAGTGTCAAAATCTCCGACTTTTTCTGTCGGTATATCCAATTCATAAGCAAGATATCCTCTGCCCGAAATATCAACAGCGGTAAGAATCAACGCTTCATCCATAGGAAGCATCATACTGCCGTATCGTACAATTCCTTTCTTTTCCCCAAGTGCCTTTGAGAATGAATCGCCAAGGCAGATGCCGATATCCTCAGCTGTGTGATGATAATCGACAAAGGTATCGCCGATGCATTTAAGTTCAAGGTCAAACCTGCCGTGACGTGCGAACAGAGTCAGCATGTGGTCAAGAAAGCCGCAGCCTGTTCCGATAAGGCTTTTGCCGCTGCCGTCAAGGTTAAGCTTGAGCGATATATCAGTTTCCGCAGTTTTGCGGTTAATTTCAGCTGTTCTCATTTATTGAAACCTCCCCGTTCAAAATCTTTTTAATCGCTGTAATAAGCATTTCCATTTGTTCCATTGTACCGATTGTGATACGAATATAATCTTTTATCTTTTCTTTGCTGAAGTGTCTTACGAGAATTCCCATTTGCTTGAGTGTTTTATAGAGTGTTTCGCCGTCAACCTTATCTGACGATGCAAACAGGAAGTTCGCTTTTGAGTCAAGTACCGTAAAGCCTAACTGTTCAAGCTGTGCTTTTGTATATGCTCTGTTTTCCATGATGATTTTACAGTTGTTCATATAATAATCGTTGCTTTCGAGAGCCGCAACACCTGCCGCCATTGTCATGGAATTTATATTATATGGGTTGGTTGAATATTTGATTGTGTTCAAATCGTTTATCAACTGCTCGTTGCCTATTCCGAAACCGAGCCTTGCCCCTGCAAGCGAGCGCGACTTTGAAAATGTACCTGTCACAAGCAAGTTGTCATATTTTTCAATCAGCGGCAATGCACTTTCACCGCCGAAATCAACGTATGCCTCATCAATGACAACAACATTGTTCGGATTGGTTTTAACAATACGCTCAATCTCTTCAAGCGACAGTGTAAGGCCTGTCGGTGCATTTGGGTTCGCTATTACAATTGTTTTGTTTATATTGCAGTAATCATCGGCATCAATTGAGAAATCATCCTTAAGAGGAATCTCATCATAGGCAATATTATTGAGTGCTGTAAAAACAGGATAGAATCCGTAAGATATTTCCGGAATAGCCGCAGGGTGAGCATCATCGCAAAAAGCCATAAATGCAAAGTTCAGAATTTCATCAGATCCGTTCGTCATGAGTATCTGACTCGGTTTCACACCAAAAACCTCCGCCATTTTATCATTAAGCGCTTTACATTCCGGGTCTGAATAAAGCCTGAGAGTTGCCGCTGATTTCTTTGCCGCCTCAACAACATTTTCACTCGGCGGAAACGGCGATTCGTTTGTATTAAGTTTGATATATTTCATGTCCTTAGGCTGTTCACCGGGTGTGTATGCCTCAAGGGCTGAATATTTACTGCTGAAAAATCTGCTCATACATCCACACGATGCAAGTTGCACCGAATCCTTTCATAGTCTTAATCTTTCTTGGTTCTCACAGTAGCACTCCTTGCGTGAGCTGAAAGTCCTTCTTTTTCAGCGAAAATTGCAACACTGTCTGCAACTTCTTCAAGTGCCTGCCTTGTAAAATATGTATATTGAGTCTTTTTAACAAAATCATCAACCGAAAGCGGACTTGAAAATCTTGCTGTACCGCTTGTGGGAAGTGTGTGGTTCGGACCAGCGAGATAGTCACCGAGAGCCTCCGGACAATTTTTGCCCATGAAGATTGAGCCGGCATGCTTGATTGAATCAAGATAATCAAACGGATTATCAACGCAAAGTTCAAGATGTTCGGGAGCAAGTTCGTTCGCAATGTCAATTACAACATCAAGTGTTTCGGCAACAATGATTTTACCGTTGTTGTCGATTGAAGCGCGTGCAATTTCTGCTCTCGGAAGTAGCGGGATCTGTCTTTCAAGTTCATTGCTTACTTTTGCGGCAAGTTCTGCACTGTCTGTAACAAGAACAGCAGTTGCCATTTTATCATGTTCCGCCTGAGAAAGCAAATCAGCTGCAACAAATTCGGGGTTGCAAGTTGAATCCGCAACAACCAAAATTTCACTCGGACCTGCAATCATATCAATTGACACTCTGCCGAAAACCTGCTTCTTTGCTTCGGCAACAAATGCGTTACCGGGTCCTACGATTTTGTCAACCTTGGGAACACTTTCAGTACCGTATGCCAAAGCTGCAACCGCTTGTGCACCGCCGACCTTAAAAATACGGTCAACACCTGCAATCTTTGCCGCCGCAAGAATTGCAGGATTTATTTTGCCGTCTGCTTTGGGCGGTGTTACCATTACGATCTGCTCACAGCCTGCAATTTTTGCGGGAATACTATCCATGAGGACAGTTGACGGATAAGCCGCCGTGCCGCCGGGTACATAAAGTCCGACTTTTTCAATCGGGATGATTTTCTGCCCCATGACGATTCCCTTTTTGTTGTTGATGATAAAACTATTTCTAACTTGCTTTTCATGGAAAAGTCTGATATTTGCAGCTGCCGTTTTCAGCACTTCAACAAATTCCGGTTCAACTTGGCTGAAAGCTTCATCAATTTCAGCTTGTGTTACTTCAAGCGAGGAAAGTTCGGCTTTATCAAACTTCTTTGAATATTCAAAAAGAGCCTTATCTCCGTTTTTTATTACATCTGAAATTATCTCGCTGACAACGCCCTCAACATTTGTCGGGATACTGTTTCTCATAAACAGTTCGCTACTGTCAACTTCTGAATACTTATAAATCTTAATCATCTGTTTTCACCTGCTCTTTGAGTGCCGCTGCTATTTTTTCAATTTCAGCGGTTTTAAACTTAAAGCTGACCTTGTTTGAAATAAGCCTTGCACTTATCGGAACAATAGTTTCGGAAACAACAAGGTCATTTTCTTTAAGGGTTGTTCCTGTTTCTACTATATCAACAATAACATCGGAAAGTCCGAGAATCGGTGCAATTTCAATTGAACCATTCAGCTTGATTATGTCAATATCACGGCTTTGGCTTGCATAATATTTCTTTGCAATATTCACAAATTTTGTTGCAACCCTGAGCGTTCTGTCTGTATCGTCGTGGAAATCTTTTTTTCCTGCAACGCACATTCTGCATTTGCCCATGTTCATGTCGAGCAATTCATATATATCAGGTTCATATTCAAGAAGAATATCCTTGCCGGCAACGCCGATATCAGCTGCTCCTCTTTCTACATAAATCGCAACATCAGAGGGCTTTACCCAGAAATATCTTACACCAAGCTGTTCGTTTTCAAAAATCAGCTTACGGTTGTTCTCTTTGATTGACGGACATTCATAGCCTGCCTTTTCAAACATGGCATAAACTTTTTCACCAAGTCTGCCTTTTGGAAGTGCAACATTAACCATGGCTCAGTCCTCCTTTTCCTTTAATGTAATAACTTGTTTACAACGCAGTTTTTTCGGCATTTCTTTCTGAGCCGAAACACTCTTACCGCCAGCGGTGAGTTCCTTCACCTTTGAAAACAGCATTGACACATCCGTTGTTTCATCATATAACAGCAATACATCAACATCATATTCTTCGGTGTCATTATGCAAATATTCAAGCAAATCAAGATATACTGCAAAGCCGATTGCACCGGATTTTTTGCCCATTTTCCTAACAAGATTATCATACTGACCTCCTGAAAGCACACTTTCAGGTATGCCGTCAAGAAAGCCTGTGAATACGATTCCGTTATAATAATTCATGTCGTTGACAATTGAGAAATCAAAGTTGATTTTATCTTTATATACAGTTTTTGAAAGTACATTCCAAATGCTTTCAAGTTCTGCAACAGCCGCTGATGCCTTCTCGCCCGCAACTGTTGCTTTAAGTTTTTCGATAACGCTTTCCGGTGCGCCGTAGATACCGACAAAGTCAGCAAGCATTTCAGCCGCATCATCAGCTGCCTCGTACTCTTTGCAAATTTCTTTTATGCCGTGGCGATTTTTCTCTCCGATACAGTGAGTGACCTTTCTTTTGAATTCCTCATCATCACTCACTTCATCAAGCAAAGCAGTGATAATACCCATATGAGAAATGTCAAGCACAAACTCATCACCGACTGCATCAAGGCTTTCAAGTGCAAGCAGTAAAACCTCTGTGATATCATAAATATCAATGTCGCCGATGCACTCAAGACCGGTCTGCATAATTTCCTTATACATATGAGTACTGCCCGAAATACGGTAAACATTTTCATTATAGAACAATTTCTGTTTACATCCGGGCTCATCAAGTGAGTTTTTCACAATTGAAAGAGTTACGTCAGGTTTGAGTGCCAACAGTTTTCCGTTTGTGTCATTAAATGTAATAACACTGTCTGAAACCAAAAAGTCCTTATTGCGAACATACAGATCATATTCTTCAAACTTGCTCATTTTATATGGCAGATAGCCGTATTTACGATAAAGAGAGCGCAGAGCAAAAACCGCTTTCTCTTCACTTTTCAAAATTGATGAAAAATTATCCATTAATTATTCCCCTTTCTTTTCAAGCCTTTCAAGCACCAGATTATATCCGTCATTTCCATAAGAAAAGCATTTATTGACACGGCTAATCGTTGCCGTGCTTGCACCTGTTTCACTGCTGATTGCCGCATAGTTTTTGCCGCTTTTCAAAAGCGATGCAACCTCGAAGCGCTGGGCGATATCCAAAATTTCTTTAACAGTGCATGCATCTTCAAAAAATGCATAACATTCATCTATATTTTCAAGGCTTAAAATTGCCCTGAACAAATTATCAACCGATTCATTATGCAGCTTGTTCATTTCAAATCTCCTTTTCGCGTTATTTCTATGTTCATCTATCATGCTACCGTGATACTGTGCTAAAGTATATCACTATAACAATGGTTTGTCAAGAAAAAAGTTAAATCAATAAGAAACAATAAGAAACGATGATTGCGAAGAAATAATCGTCAACTGTTAATTTTTTCACTGCGAAGATAGACAGCAATTAATTGACAGATTGTTATTATAATAAATCACTAACCGCCATATATAATTTTCTTTGCGGACGAAAAACTTTATTAAATTGATATCTCCCCCGCAACCACACCTATTCACTATTTCCTCTTACTTATTACCTAAAAAATGCCGCCAAGCATTTTTATTTGCTCGGCGGTGCGATGATTTATTCTGTTTCGTTTAGCCCTGAGGGAAACTTTCCGTATATACAAACTTTGCTGTTGCTGACTTATCTTTGAACATAAGAACGTTTGCATGAGTAACATCAGCATATGTAATAAGAACATATTCAGCTGCTGTCATCATCTTTGTATCCTTATTGAAGGTTACGGTTGCAGTACTTTCCTTTTCAGTGAGAACAACATTTGAATTTGCATCACCCTCAGACCAGGTCAGAACAGGAACTGATGCAAGTGTTGATGAAACATCTTCCATAACGTTGAACATCTTACCTTGCGGGTCTGAAAATTTTCTCGCTTCTTTAACTTCTTTCGGAACAAGTTTGATTGTTGCTGTTCCGTCGCCATTGTCAGTATATTCTGCGCTGTCAATGTCATCTGCAGTGATAAGACATTCTTTTGCAGGGTTTGAATCACTGTACGGCGGAAGCTGCATATCTGTTCCGTCAGCTGTCATGAATGTACCTGCAAGCTTGGTAATTGTACCGTTTACATTTCCGTCAATTGCAACGCTTTCGCAGTTCATTGATTCCTTACCGAGGAATGTACCTGTTGCCTTGGTTGTGTTGTAAACTTTGATGTATTCGGCAACGATTTCTTCCTTAGTTGTGGGTATTGCGTTTGCCGGTGCAGGTGTTTCTGACGGTGCTTCGCTTGATGCAGGTGCCGCCGAAGGCGCATCCGATGCTGCCGGAGCTGCTGTTGAATCTGTTGCAGCAGGTGTTGCTGTTGTTGGTGCAGTTGTTGCAGGTGCCTGTGTTGCAACTGTCGATGCTTGAGTTTCGGGTTGACCTACCTGAACTGCTTCGCCCTCTCTGGAAAGATCAACATTGATTGTCATTGTACATCCATAAAATGTTGAAACTACCATCACAAGGCACAAAACGATTGAAACTAAACGTAATGCTTTTTTCATATTGGATTCTCCTCTGATAATATTTAAACACAAAATTCTGTGTTCGACTTTATTCTATAACAAATAAAACAGACTGTCAACATTATAATCAAAAATAATAGTAAAACTTTTTAAAATTAATGCAATCGTAACAAAAAATCACCGCACACCTGTGCGGCGTTGTTTACATTTTATGAATTTATGCACTTGTTAAGAATTCCGACTGCTTTATCTATCTGTTCAGTTGTGATTGAAAGCGGAGGAAGCAGGCGAACCTTGCTTTTTGCCGAAAGAACCAGCAAGCCGTTTTCCCTTGCTTGTGCAATAATCTGCTTGCTTTCTTTTTCGGCAAGAACTCCAAGCATCAAACCCTTACCGCTGACCTCTTTAACACCTTCAAGTTCAAGCAGTTTTGATTTAAGATACTCACCCTTTTTGGCAACCTCTGCGAGAAAATCATCAGTTAATCTGTTGATAATATTCACTGCACCTGCACAAACAACAGGATTTCCGCCGAAGGTTGAGCCATGATCACCGTTACCAAGCAAATCAGCAGCTTTGTCACCCATAACGCATGCACCAATCGGAAGTCCGCCGCCGAGTCCTTTTGCTGTTGTAAAAACGTCCGGCTTGATGTCGTAGTGCATGTATGAATAAAGTTTTCCTGTTCTGCCGTTGCCTGTCTGAACCTCGTCAATGATAAGCAGCAAATCATTCTGCTTTGCAAACTCTGCAACAGCACTCACGAATTCCGGTGAAAGTACATTCACACCACCCTCGCCTTGAACAAGTTCCATCATGATTGCACAGCAGTTGTTTTCTTCAGCAAGTTTCTTTACTGAATCAATATCACCTGCATCAGCAAAAACAAAGCCGTCAGGCAACGGAGTGAATTTCTGATGAAAAACATCCTGACCTGTTGCAGCAAGCGTTGCAAGAGTACGGCCGTGAAAACTGTTTTTGAGAGTGATAATTGTATAGCAGTCTTTACCGCCTTTTTTCTCGCCGTGGGCACGTGCAAGTTTGATTGCACATTCATTTGCTTCTGCACCCGAATTTGAGAAAAACACCTTTGACATACCTGTTTTCTCACAGATAAGTTCTGCAAGTTCTGCGCACGGTTTTGTGTAGTAAAGATTGGACGTATGCTGGAATTTTCCAAGCTGAGCCGTAACAGCACTGATCCATTCTTCATCCGCCATACCGAAAGTGTTAACAGCAATGCCGCTGCCCATGTCAATATATTCTTTTCCGTTTTCATCTGTTATAACTGCACCTTTTCCGCCCGTGATTTCAACCGGAAAACGAGCGTATGTATGAGCAACATATTTTGAATCAAGATTTTTTGTATCCATAAAATCACCTTTTCTTTTAATTAGGAATTAGGAGTGAGGAGTTGCGGTCGCGAATAAACCGACAGCAACATTAAAATTATTTATCCGCGAAAATAAAATGTATATAATGGTTAGAAAGTTATTATAATAGCAAGCTACAAAACAACAGCTATCTATCTTTGCGGTTAAGAAACTGATAGTTGCCGATTATTTTCCCGCAACCGCCGTTCCTAACTCCTAACTCCTAAATCCTCATTATTTTCACTCTATTATCATCGTTCCCAAACCCTCATTAGTAAGAGTTTCAACAAGAATTGAATGGGGAACACGTCCGTCAATGATGAACACCTTTCGAACACCGCTTTTGATTGCCTTGATGCAGCCATTGATTTTCGGAATCATACCGCCGCTGATAATGCCGCTTTCAATTAAATCGGGTGCTTCGCTTGTGCGAATTGTGCGGATGATAGTTGACGGATCGTCTTTATCACGCAAAATGCCCTCAATGTCAGTGAGTGTTATCAAACATTCAGCTTTCAGCTTTGCCGCAATTTCTGCCGCCGCTGTGTCAGCATTAATATTATAGCTGTTACCGTTATCATCAATTGCAACAGTTGAAACAACAGGAATGTAGTTATAGTCAAGCACTCCGATAATCGGATCGGGATCAATATCAGTAATCTCTCCCACATGACCGTATTTATCGGCAAGCGGTGCAGCTTTTATCATGCCGCCGTCCGCTCCGCAAAGACCGATTGCATTGCCGCCTTTTGTTTGGATAAGTTTAACCAAGTCTTTGTTGACCTTGCCGGCAAGCACCATCTGAACAATGTCCATTGTTTCGCCGTCTGTCACACGTAAGCCATCGGCAAAAAGGCTTTCCTTGCCGACTCTTTTGAGCATATCACTAATTTCGGGTCCGCCGCCATGAACTAAAACAACCTTAACACCAACGAGTGAAAGCAAAATAACATCGCCCATAACCGCTTGTTTCAGTTCATCGTTGAGCATTGCGTTGCCGCCGTATTTGATAACAACAACCTTGTTTGTATATTCTTGAATATGAGGCAGTGCCTCAATAATAACCGAGGCGCGCTCTGAATTACTTATTTCCATATTCTCTGTCATCCTTTAAACAGTACATTTTTCTCTTCATTGGGTTTTAGCGATGCCCAATTGCGAATAATTACATTTGCGGACTGTATCTCATAAACAGACTCCCAACTTCTTCGCATACCTATTCACTTATTACTTCAAGTTCTGTAGTCGCCGTTGATTTTGACGTAATCATATGTCAAATCGCATCCCCATGCGGCGGCATCTGCGTTGCCGCTGTTAAGAGCAATATCAACAGTGATTTCATCTTCAAGCAATATTTCTTTTGCCTTTTCTTCGGAGAAGTCAACTCCCCTGCCGTTTTCACAAACAGAGATACTTCCCTTGCATGATGAAAAACTTACATCTATCTTATTTACATCAACGTCAGCCTTGCTGTAGCCGATCGCACAAAGTACACGTCCCCAGTTGGCATCTGCGCCGAACATTGCCGCTTTGAAAAGCGATGAGCAAACAACGCTCTTTGCAACAATTTTTGCCGTTTCAACATCTGCCGCTGAAGTTACATTACATTCAATCATCTTCGTTGCACCCTCACCGTCACCTGCAATCATTTTGCAAAGCGACATTGTGACGCTGTTGAGTGCACGCATAAATTCATCAAAATCTTCGCCATCAGCTGTGATTTCTTCATTGCCTGCCATGCCGTTTGCCATAACAACAACCATGTCATTTGTCGATGTATCTCCATCAACACTCACCATGTTGAATGTATTTTTAATGTCACTGCTCAGTGCCTTTTGCAGCATCAGTGTGCTGATTGCAGCATCAGTTGTGATAAAAACAAGCATCGTTGCCATGTCAGGATGTATCATACCCGAACCCTTTGCAATTCCGCCCATGCGGCAAATTTTTCCGCCGATTTCAAATTCAACTGTTGCAGACTTCTCTTTTGTGTCAGTTGTCATGATAGCCTGATTTGCACTTTGACTGTCATTGCCAAGACTGTTTTTGAGCGCCTGCATTGACATTTCAATCGGTGTGATATCAAGCGGCTGACCGATTACACCGGTTGATGCAACAACAACATTTTTCGCATTGATGCCTAGAGCCTCAGCAGTAAGTTCACACATTTTCTTTGCAACATCTTCGCCGCCGAGATTACATGTATTTGCATTTCCACTGTTGCAGATAACCGCCTGTGCTTTTCCGTCTGCAATGTTTTCTTTTGTCACCGTCAGCGGTGCACCTTTAACAAGATTGGTTGTGTAAACTGCCGCAGTGTTTGCAGGCACTTCACTTAAAATGAGCGCCAAGTCTTTTTTTGATTTATTTTTACGTATACCGCAGTGTACACCGCCTGCGGTAAATCCTTTTGCGGCACATACACCGCCGTCAATTTTCTTAATCATATTGTTTCACGCGGTGCAAAAAAGCAGCCGCTCCTTTCATAACTATTTAATCGTTAAGTATAAGTTCTAAGCACTGTGCAGCAGCACCGGATGCGCCCTTACCGAGGTTATCATATCGTGCAGTGAGCAATATTCTTTCATCGTTTCCGCAAACGGAAACCTGCATTTTATCAGTACCCGAGAGTGTGTTGCTGTCAAGGAATCCGTTTTCAGACATATCATCAACATATTCAATATTCATCGAACCGTCATATTGTGACTTAAGCGTTGCTTTCACGTCATTGACTGTTTTTCCTTCCTTAAGCATCGAGCCGAAAAGAGGAACAGTTACAAGCATGCCCGAATAAAACGACGAAACGATTGGGCAGAAAACAGGTGCATTTTCAAGTCCTGTCATGTGCACCATTTCCGGAATATGCTTGTGTGACTGAGTTAAGCCGTATTGTCTGGGTGCTGTAAGCTTTTCCGGAATTTCGTCAGCCTCATAGTCGGCAATCATTTTTTTTCCGCCGCCGCTGTAACCCGTGATCGAATGGCAAGTCAGCAATGAATCTTTTCCTATAATACCTGCCTTGACAAGCGGCGCAACAAGTGTTATAAATCCGCTTGCGTGACAACCCGGAACAGCAATTCGCTTTGATGCTTTAATTTTTTCGGTCTGTTCAGCAGAAAGTTCCGGCAAACCGTATACCCAACCCTCAGCAGTTCGATGAGCGGTCGATGCATCAAGAATAATAGTATTCGGATTTTCAATAAGGGAAACCGATTCCTTTGCCGCCGCATCAGGCAAACACAAAATTGTGATGTCACTTGCATTGATTGCGGCCTTTCTTGCTTCCGGGTCTTTTCGCTTATCTTCCGGTAAAATTATAAGTTTTGTATCATCTCTGTTTTCAATTCGTGCGCAGATACCAAGGCCGGTTGTGCCCTCTCTGCCATCTATAAAAATCTTCTTTTTACTCATGTTGAGTCACCTTAAATGAATATTTATACAAAATTAACGTATATTACAAAAGAATATACCATTAATATGCAGTATTGTCAAGCGTTAATATTAAAAAATATGCACTTTGTATGAATATATAAAAATCCGCAAAACCAAAGTCAAAAATTATGACAATACCGCACAAGAAAGTAGGGACGGTATTGTCTTATTTCTCAGTCTGCCAACTCAATCGTCGGCTTATCAACTGATTCACAGAACCAAAAATAGCCGGAATAGTCACGCTTGTCTTTTGTTTTTGTGACACCCGGAATGATTTCCAAAATTTCTCTGTCAATGTGAATGTCAACTTTTTCGGTTTGAACAAGTTCACCGTTTATTTTCAGCGTTTTTGCTCTTTCATCTGTGCAATAGACATACCAACATGAACGTTCATCAAAGTTTACAAACTTAACCTTATTTATCTTCAGCGGATTGTCACTGATAAAATTATCAATCGTATCGGTTGCAAGATAATATTTCGTCTTATAACCTGATTCGAAGATGCGATTGTAAAGATCATTATCTTTTTCCAAGCCGGTAATAATCAGGCCGCCGTTTTGAGTAGTTGCCAAACAAAATATACCATTGTCGGTTTCCTTTGTCAGAACCATTTCGGAAACCTGTCTGTCCATATCCATACCGTTGATTTCATTGATAATTTTTTCTTCCGAAGAGGCAAGAGAATTGCTGATCGCACTATAAGCAAGATATGCTATACAAACCACGAAGATAATCAGTGCTATCCAATCTCTCTTTTTCATTTTCCTTTTCATTATATAATATCCCTATTTGCTTTTCTCAGCAATA
>JAMPDR010000054.1 GCA_023665555.1 Ruminococcus sp. | reverse complement strand
CCAAAATTTCTTCATCCGTCGGCGGCGGTGCAGTTGATTTGTTCATTTGGTTATTCCTCCTTTGAAATATGTTAAATAACAGTTAACTATTATTCAGCAGTATCATGCTTGGCTAAATCAAGACAATCTTTAACGGTATCTTTTATCATTGACTTTGGAGAACTCAAAACATTGTGACGGTTACGAATCACCGAAACTTGCTTTAAATTTAACCGCTGAAGAATACAATAAAAATCCTCTTACTTTTAATGATATTTTCAGCAATGAGTTTATGAAACAATATACAAGCTTTGATAATTGGTCGGATATGCTGACTAAAGCATATGAGTTATACTTAGACAATCTTCTCTCGGACTAATTATTGTTTTCCAATGAACCGATTACTGCACCTTGTTTGACTTGATGAGCCACCAACTCTCTTTTCTTTTCCAACAATTGCTGCACTCGGTTCATTTTTTCTTTTGTGTTGCTTATATCTCTTTCAAGTTCATCAATTAAAATCTGAATTACATCAATATTATTTTCTTCCATCTTCCTCACCTCCTTGCGATTAGCCATTTTGGCTAATTATGCAGCAAAAAAATATTCATCTTTATCTTCGATGTGTAACAGCTGACATATAGCTTCAATTTCACTGACTTTAAACTCGACCTTATTATTAATCTTATAGGAGAAAGATTGCCTACTAATGCCGATTTTATCAGCTATTTCTGATTGTGTGAATCCCATGCTCACCAACAGTGCTCTCAGTTTATTTGTTGCAGTCATTTTACCACCTCCTCGCCATTAGCCATTTTGGCTATATTTGAATACTATCACTTTTTAGCCGTTTTGTCAACACTTTTTGAATTTTTTTCAAAAAAAGTTGACAGGATGGCTATTTTGTGTTATCTTGTTGTTGGTGATGATAATGACTATTTATGAAAAAATAAAATATTTACGTGAAGAATTAGGAATGTCGCAACAGGAGTTAGCTAATAAAGTTGGTTTCAAAACAGCTTCTGCTGTTAACAAAATCGAATTAGGCTTAAGAGATATAAACCAAAGCCGAGTTAAAGCTTTCGCCGCAGCATTAGGCACATCTACAGCCTATTTAATGGATAGTGAAGAATCTGGCGAAACAAAATCTCATCCTCTACCCTCAAACATTATCCCCTTGCCAACAACAAAACTTGTCCCCCTTGTCGGCACGATTGCTTGTGGCAAACCGATACTTGCAGAGGAAAACATTGAAGATTACGTCAAAGCTGATGAATCAATTCCTGCTGATTTTGCCCTCAGATGTAAAGGCGACAGCATGATAAATTCACGAATTTATGACGGGGATATAGTTTATATCAGAAAGCAATCAGACGTTGATGACGGTGAAATAGCAGCTGTTCTGATAGGCGATGAAGCAACTTTGAAGAAAGTATATAAATATCCGAATAAGATTGTTCTGCGTGCTTCTAACCCGATTTATGATGACATGATTTACACCGATGCAGAACTTGAAAACATTATCATTCTCGGCAAAGCGGTTGCTTTCCTTAGTTTGGTGAGATAAAAATAAACAACCGCCTTGTGAGCGGCTGAAATATAAAAATCAAAGGAGCAAACACAATGAAAAAATTAAAAGGATGGCAAATTGTATTACTTGTTATTTTCTGGCCTGTGGGACTGATATATTTAATTCTTGACCTAAGTCGAAAGCGTTCAAACTTAAATCAAAATAATATTCAGATACGGGATTTAAACGCTCAAATAAATATGTTAAAGGCACAGTTAGCTGAAGCAAATGCCAAATTAAATAATCCTAAATATAAGGAATATGAAAAATCATCAACCTTAAAAGATAAAATTGATAAAGAAATTCAAGAAAATAACGAAGTCATAAATCGCTTGCATGAAAAAGTCCATGTACTTACTGAACAACTCATGAAGCTAAACAAGCAACAGACAACTGCTCAAAACAAGCTAAACAAAACTGCTGAGTTACAAAGAAGCGTCGAATATTCCATTGACAACTTTTTCAATTCAGAAGTTCCGTTTAATTACTGCAAATTACCAACAACACAGCTAGATGAAATGGCAGAACTCTCTCCTACTGTAACACTTAAGTTACATAGTATGGATCTCAAAGAATTGCGAAAAGCATTTAAGAAAAATGATAAAGACATAGAAAATGTACTTTCACTATACCTTTCCAGATACACAACAAAAGCAAATCGCTCTATTTATCAGCTGACAGTAATTTCTTTACGCTCAGAATTGCAAAACATACTCACTGATTTAAAATATGAAAAATTAGATGTTGCCATTGATAAAGTCAAATCTATGACTGCTAAATATCTTGCCGTTGCCGGTGAGGGAAATCAAAGTATCGTTTCTACTCTCACAAAGTTTGTTGGACAGATTGAATACTTATTTATTAATGCCGTAAAAATAGAATATAACTACTATGTAAAAAAAGAACAGGCACGCCAAGAACAATTGGCAATACGTGAACAAATGCGTATTGAAGCACAAGAAAGAAAAGCGCTTGAAGCTGAAAAGAAAAAGATTGAAAAAGAAGAATCAAAATATAAAGATGAAATTGAAAAACTCAAAGAACAGCGTATATCTGCATCTGATAATGAAATAGATGCACTCAACGCAAGAATTGCTGAACTTCAAGCACAACTTTCAAGTGTGGTATTAAAGAAAGATGAAATCGTTAATCTTCAAAATGGTAAAGCCGGAAACATCTATATTATCAGTAATCTCGGTTCATTCGGCGAAAACGTATTTAAAATTGGTATGACTCGAAGATTAGATCCACAAGAACGTATTAATGAGTTAGGAAGTGCAAGTGTACCATTCAAATTTGATGTTCATTCATTTATTTTCTCAGAAGATGCCGTTGAACTTGAAAATAGACTACATACCATGTTGAATTCAAAGCGAGTCAATAAAGTGAATCTACGTAAAGAATTCTTCAATGTATCATTAGATGAATTGGAAGAGTTAGTTACAAATATAGATCCAACTGCTGAATTTAACCGTACAATGGCAGCTGAAGAATACAGGCAATCACTTTCAACTGACGAAGTATATACATCAAGTTATCAATCGGATATCGATGAATTAGAAGAATAAAATAAAAAATCCCCACCTGCTGCGAACAGGTGAGGAAAACGTAAACCAAAATAACAAACCTACCAAAGTCTGATAAAATGGGATTACTGTGTCATTTTATCACACCCGAACGAAAAAAGCAAGGAGTGATATAAAAATGAGAAGTTCAAACGGAATGGGAACAATAACAAAACGAAAAGGTGTCACAAAGCCATATTTGGTCTACGGCACAGCGGTAAATGTAAACGGAGTGATGAAAAGACCGTATTTAGGTTCATACCGTACCCGAAAAGAAGCCGAGCAGCGAAGAATGGAATATTACGCAAATCCGAACATCACAAGAACAGAGTTGACATTCCAAGAGGTGTATGATGATTACAGGAAAACGCTGAAATATACCGAACTGTCAAAAAGTGCCAAAGACTGCTATTCGGCGGCATATAAAAAATGCATAAATTTGTACGGTATTACATTCAGCAATTTACGAACTGCCCAAATGCAGGAAGTCATAAACAAAATGCACGCAGAGAACAAGTCTGAATCAACCATGCAAAAAGCAAAAAATCTGTTTCTGCTGATGTACGGCTATGCAATGCAAAACGATATCGTCAATAAAAATTATGCATCATATGTAATAATACCTAAAACCGAGCACAAAGAAAAAAGGGCATTAACGGATTTAGAAATCAAGAAAATATCAGATGCAGCAAGCAAAGGCAACACAGCCGCAGAATGGACAATGTATTTGATATATTCGGGTTGGCGAATCAGCGAAATGCTGGAATTGACACGATTCAATTATAATGAATCAGATCAGACGTTGCAAGGCGGCAAGAAAACAACCAACGGCAAAAACCGAATTGTACCGATACATCATGCCGTACAATATATCATAGAAAAACAGCTGTCAAAAGACGGTGACACAATTTTCTGCATGGAATCAGGCAAACCTATGACATCAGACTATTTCAGAAAATCCATGTTCAACCCAATGCTGAAAGAGTTAGGATTACCGACAGATATCACACCGCACATCACCCGGCACACATTTTCAACATTGTTGAAACGCAGCAATGCCGATGATTTTTACAGAAAAAGATTGTTAGGGCATTCATCAGGTAATGTCACAGATGATGTCTACACCCACGCAGACGTGAACGGTCTGAAAACAACAATTGAACTGCTGAAAATAGCATGATTTATGTCAACAGTTTGTCAACAATTGAAATAAAAGCAGACAAAATTCAACAAAATAACAATGAAAATTAATACAACAAAAAATCCCCGAAACCCGCATGAACACTGGGATTTCAAGGATTTTCATGGTGAGGATAAATGGACTCGAACCATCGACCTCTTGCATGTCAAGCAAGCGCTCTAACCAACTGAGCTATACCCTCATATATGCACCCTTTGACGGGTGCTGTTTTTTATGTTTACTTAATATGTATGTTTTTCAATCAGGCCGTTAACAACGTCAGGAAAATTCGTTATGATTCCGTCAACACCGCAAACTATCATCTTTTCAATCGCTCTGACTGAATCGACTGTCCACGGGTTCACCATAAGCCCCGCCTCGTGTGCCTGCAAAACATAACGCTTATCAACAAAAATGTTATGCGGATGAAGCGCATCAGCACCAATTGACTTTGCAAAATCTACAGGTCTGCTGAGCAGTCGTTCTTTATATACCGTCTTTTTATCAGGACTGTAAAGCAAGCCTGTTTTGCAGTTTTCATCAATTTGCTTTGCCTCAACAAGAAGCTTGGGGTCAAAACTTGAAATGAGCAGCTTATCAAAAAGGTTGTGCTCTTTAACAAGACGAATAGTTTCACTTACGATTGCAGTTTCATTTTCTTTCGGACTTTTCAACTCAATGTTGAGCACCGAAATATCCGCAGTTTCAACAAAAGAAAGAAATTCGTCAACAGTCGGAATCCTTGTTCCTGCATAGCGGTCGCTGAAATATCTTCCGAAATCGTATCTCTTAAGTTCATCAAGAGTCATTTTTGAGATATGACCCTTGCCATCGGATGTTTCATCAATAGTATAATTGTGGCAAAGAACCAGCTGTTCGTCTTTAGTGATGTGAACATCTGTTTCGAAACCGTCTACTCCGATTGAAACTGCCTTTTCAAATGCAGGCAGAGTGTTTTGCGGTGCATACTTATTGGCGCCTCTGTGAGAAATAACATTTATATGCGGCATTACATCCACCTCTTTCTTTGATAAGTGCGAGAGATATTTTATCACATGTTTCGGCAAAAATCAATACTATCAGCACAGAATTCTTATGATATTATCACTGAGGCTGTATATTTTTCTTTATTCAGTATATTATATTTGTTTAAAAATGCACTTAGTACAATAGCTGAATTATCTTAATATAATTGGAAACTTTATTTAATTCATTGAATACGTCCAAGGAGAAGACAAATATTCACTTTGTTTAAAACTATTGATAAATTCATCGTTATCAACCGCGGCCTTAAAGTCTTTTTTATATTCTTCTAATCTTCCGTTAGTAAATATACCATGTATATAAATACATCCATCCCAATACCAATTATAACGGCTGTAGTTTTTACCAAAGAAGATTCTGCCTCTCTCCTTTACAGAATTGTCTTCGTCGATTAAGTATATTGCAATTGTGCTATATATACTATTTTCAAAATCAATAGAATTATAAACATTCTTGACACTTTTAATCGAAGATGATACAAGATTATCGTCAACGGGCAAGTTTAACGAAATGTAAAGTTCGGAGTCATGCACTTTTATTTTCGCATTTGGATATATTTCAATTATTTTATCGGCGATTTCTCTGTTGTAATAATTGTATTTTAAGTTAAAATCATTATCAGTTAGCAACTTACCTCGTCTGCTGACATTAAATTGATAATTATCAAAACTCAGTGATTCCATATAATCTGTCTCGATATTTATTTTAAATAAGTCAAGAAGATATAAAAAACTATCATCAATATTGCTACAAACTACTTCTCCATTATTCACTTGACATATTTGGTCAAAAGAGATAGTTCCTGTATTGACATCTATATTACTGATATCGGTACATAATAATGGCATATCATCAATCTTCACATAAATTTTACTGTCATCAGAATTTTCTAAAGATTCAACAAACGATGATACCCTTTCCTTTTCATAATCTGAATAGTAATTTTGCAGAAATGATATTTTATTACCGTTTGAACTCGTTGTTATAGCTATATTATCACTACTCATATCGTATTGACAAAGCCCACCCTTAATATTATAGCTATGTGTGCATGCTAAAAGTTTCATTACTGGTACATTAATATTATTTATTGTAGTTTTGATAACATAAACTGTTTTCTTATCTGTATCATATAATCCGAAAGCATACTTGTTTCCTAATACATCAAGCTTCTTCTTTAATGCATTTTCAGTATCAATACCTTTGCCTTCACTCAAAACACTATACGATGATAAGGAAAAAGTTATTGTCCCTTCTTTAAAACTGTTTGAATTGCATTGATTAATACCAGGATTATTGATACTTGATACGTCTTGCCAAACTGTCTTTGAATTTATATCAATAACATAGTCATTCAAATCGTCAGAAAGATTTTTGTGGGTTAAATTGTATTCAAGTAAATTTACAAAGTTTTCACTGATATCGTTATTTAAAATATAAAATGTCTTTCCGTCGCTTTGCGAAAATGTGTAATATGTATAATACGAGCCATTTTTTATATCCTGTGCAAATGCAAAATTATTTCCAAATTCAGATAACGATTCTTTATTTTGATTAACAAATTCATCTGTAAGAACTACACTAAAATATTTGTATTCAGAAGAGTCGATTCCGTATTGAGATTCATTTATTATTCCCGGCATTGGTCCATCAAGAACACTCACACTTTCAATATCATCTCTATCTATAAATATAGCCTCACTATTGTCTTTCTTTTCAAAATCATATGCATATAGTTTTATTGCTCGTGTTAAATAGGCATCTAAAACATATTCAATATCCTTATCGTAAAAAGCTGCTGCAGGAAGATAAAGTTCAATTTCTTCATCGTTAATATCAATCGAATATTTTTTGCCATCAGAAAATATTTTCACTCGCTCTTCCAAAATACTATAATCTTCGTCAGTGAAACTCGAAGATTTTGTCAATGTGATGTGATACACATCTTTGTCTGCTTTAAATGAAGTATAGTTGCCGAAAAATATACCTAGTACAATCGAAAATAACAGAAATGCAGGGATAATAAAAACCCAGTATTTTTTTATATTTAGCTTTTTGTTAGGCGTAGGAGTAAAATCAGATGTAGGTTCCGCATTTACCAATGACAAGATTGTATCTCTCAGTTCAGACATCGACATCTCAATATTTTCATAAGCTTCAATCCAATGCTTACGACCTAAAAAATAGAGATACTCATCTGTAAATTTAAAGTCTTGCAGTTTGAATGGAATAATAATCTTTTTGTTATCAAATGCAATACTAACTTCGTTGCCTACATGATCCGATGCGTTTGTATTTTCAGATGCTAATAACACAAGAACTTCGCACTGCTTAATTGCAGACACTATTTGCGATGCATAATTAATACCCGCATCGATATTTCTGGGTGCAATCCAACACGGGATTCCATTTACCTCAAGGAAGTTGCAGACCTTAGTTGCAATCTCCAATTCATTTGATGAATAACTTATAAATACATATTTATTATGCTCCATGATTTTCTCCAATATCCGATTATTTTCAATTCACTATTCACTTAAAAATAAATATACATATTCAAATTCAATAATATTCTTAATTATGAAGTATAGCTTCTTTTTTTGATTTCGTCAAGAGTTCATTTGTCAAAATTTAAAAGTAATCATTGAACTTACAATCACACCAACAAGTTGACAAAAAACGAATATAAGTGTATGATATTATTGTATAAAATTGTATAATGCATTTTTTTAATGGTTTACAGACTGCAGCAACTTGTAACATCTGAAAGTTTACAAATTGGCAGTAAAATATGCAGTCGGAAAGGCACGGTCAATTTATGATATATGCAGTAATCGCAGCAGGCGGAGTCGGCAACAGAATGGGCAATGTTGAAACACCTAAGCAGTATCTTACTATTAATGAAAAACCAATCATTGTTCACACGGTGGAAAAGTTTTTCGTGAACAGCAAGTTTCAGAAAATTATCATCCTTTGCCCGAACAGATGGGTAAACTATACAAAGGAACTGCTTGCAAAGCATCTTCCGACAAACGAAAACGTTGTTGTAATCAAGGGCGGTAGCACAAGAAACGAAACCATCATGAACGCAATCAAATATATTGAAGAAACAGACGGACTTGACGATGATACCGTTATTGTTACTCATGATGCTGTCAGACCGTTTGTTTCTGCAAGAATCATTGATGAAAACATTGAATGTGCGCTGAAGTTCGGTGCAACCGATACAGTTGTTCCCGCAACCGACACAATTGTTGAAAGTCAGGACGGTAAAATAATCAGCACCATACCCGACAGAAGCAAACTTTATCAGGGTCAGACACCGCAGGCTTTCAAGGCAAAAACACTCAAAGAACTTTATGAAAGTCTCACTGATGAAGAAAAAGATATACTCACCGACGCATGCAAAATTTTCAGCATGAAAGGACGCGATGTACATCTGATTCAAGGCGAAGTGCACAACATCAAAATCACTTATCCGTATGATTTAAGAGTTGCAAAAACTCTGCTTGAAGAGGGAAAGTAATCCATGCTTAATACAGTTTACAGGCTCACTCAGCCGAGAAAAATTGAAATTGAATTCAATGAAATTGATATTTTCAAAAATGATGTCATCGTAAGACCGACATATCTTTCAATCTGTAACGCAGACCAAAGATACTACCAGGGAACACGCGACCCGAAAGTGCTTGCAAAAAAACTGCCGATGGCTCTCATACATGAGGCAATTGGTGAAGTTGTTTATTCTCCTGACAAAAGTTTCAAACCGGGTGACAAGGTGGTTATGATACCGAACACACCGACAGAGCATGACGACATCATTGCCGAAAACTATCTTCGTTCAAGCAAGTTTCGTGCAAGCGGTTTTGACGGCTTTATGCAGGAATATATTCAGATTCCTGCTGAAAGGCTTGTTCTTCTTCCCGATGGCATCAATCCGGAAGTTGCGGCTTTCACTGAGATTGTTTCGGTGAGCGTGCACGCAATTTCACGCTTTGACAAAATCGCCCACAGCAGACGAAACATTATCGGAGTTTGGGGTGACGGAAACTTAAGTTACATGACATGTCTGTTTCTGAAAAAGTTTTTCCCGGAAACAAAACTTTATGTTTTCGGCATTTCCGAAAAAAAACTTGCGGATTTCATTTTTGCTGATAAAACTTATCTCACAACGGAGATTCCCGACGAGTTAAGAATCGACCATGCATTTGAATGTGTCGGCGGAAACGGTTCGCAGGTTGCAATCAATCAAATCATTGACTACATCAACCCGGAAGGAACAATTTCAATTCTCGGTGTAAGCGAATACAATGTTCCGATAAATACAAGAATGATTCTTGAAAAAGGGCTTCGCATGTTCGGCAGCAGCCGCAGCGGACGCAAAGATTTTGAAAAGACCGTTGAGATGTACAAGCAATATCCTGATATAGTTGAACATCTCAGCCGTATGGTCGGATATGTCAAGCCGGTCAGAACAATCCAAGACATGATGGATGCATTTGACATTGACATAAAGAAGTCCTTCGGCAAAACCATAATGAAATGGGAAAAATAACGCTTACACATTTTCTTTTATCATACAAAACACTGCGGATACAGGCTTTAAATCAACGCAAACCTGTATCCGCATCATTATATAATTTATTCACCTTTGACAGGCATGATGTAGAAACCGAATTTCAACTTATCCTTTATTTTGAGGTTGTATTGCGGCAACACATCAGGGTCGCAAAGTTTTCAGATATATTTTCTTTCGAAAGAAAGAAAATTATTATTGCTTTGTATAAAAAAACACTGCGGATACAGGCTTTATAATTAACGCAAACCTGTATCCGCATTATTATATAGTTTTATTTGCCTTTAACAGGCATGATGTAGAAACCGAACTTCAATTTATCCTTTATTTTGAGGTTGTATTGCGGCAACACATCAGGGCCGCAACTGTTTGAACCCGCGCCCTTAACAAAGCCGTCAATGTTCAGCGTAACTCTGTTGTTTGTGCGCAAATCTTCAATGTGATTTGCCTTGACGAGAGTGCTGTTTGAATACGGTCTTGCGCTGAATGTGAACGGCTTTTTGCGGTATCTTATCATAAGTCCGTCACCATTGTTGTCCGTCAGCTTAACATAGCGTGTTCCGCCGTGCATGCCGTTTTCCTGCGGTTTGATATAGTTTTCTGCCATCGACCAAACCGTACCGTTGAAGATTCCCATCTGACACTGTTCCTTGAAGTCAGGCAGATTTTCCGCCTCACCCAAACCGAAGTATTCAACATTTTCAAGTGACGGATCAAGTTCAAGCGATACACCGAATTTCGGAAGTTGCGTTTCAGTAAATTTCATGCCCGATTTTTCAAGTTTCACTTTTACGGTGATAGTTCCGTCGGGATAAATTCTGTATTTCAGCTTGCAGTCAAACTTTTTCCTGCCTGCATTTTCAAGATATCCGGCCGTTTTGATTTCAACATAGTGACCGTCCTTGTCATTGACACATTCGGTAACACGCGCGCTGATATATCTCAGCTTATCAAGACCTTTTTTCTTCCAGTGCTTAACCTTGTTTCGGTCGTTGTCAATCGGTGCTCTGAACACGTTCACATCAAAGCCGCTGTTGCTGTCGCAAGTCATTTGCTTTGAGCCGTAAACTAGACATTTAAGCAAGCCCGTTCTGCTGTCGAAAACAACTTTACCGTTATCAAAAGCGACGGTGATGCTGTCTTTTTTCTTTGTGAACGCAACACCTTTTGCAATGTTTATTTCAGGGCGCTCAAACACTTCATTGATGATAATCTGCTCTTTGGCAACCAACTTACCGTTGGAATCGGAATAAACAAAGTTAATGTGATAATTATGCTCATCATCAGTCATTTTATGGGCAATGATGAGATTTTTTGTTGCTTTAGGCTCAATGTCAAGTTCAACATTTCCGTTGTCAACAATTATGCCGTCTTTCAGCAGTTCATAGCTTACCGTGTATACATTTGCGTTAAGAAAGCGATTTGTGTTTGTGAATGAATAAAGATTCTCACTGATGAGTTTTGCTCTGATAGGACGATACACAGCTTTCATTTCAAGTGCGCCTGTGTGCGGCTTTCTGTTCGGATAGAAAAGTCCGTCAACACAGAAGTTGTCATCGTGATATTTCTCGCCGTGGTCGCCACCATAGGTATATTTATATTTTGCTTTTTCGTCATGCACCGAATGGTCCGCCCACTCCCAAATACATCCTCCTGCAAATTGATCATTTGCATAAATCATCTGCCAATAGTCCTCAAGCGAACCGGGGCCGACACCCATTGCATGGCAATATTCACAAAGGAAATACGGCTTGCCTTTATATCTTGAACCAAGCTGATGCTTTGCAATTTTGTCAAGCAGCAACGGTCTTTGATACATTTCTGAAATCACATCATATGAACCTCTCGGTGTTCTGATAACACCCTCATAATGAACAGGAATATCCGAACGCTGCTTAATCATTTCACAGCAGTAGTCCTGGTTCTTCCAACCGCCCGATTCATTGCCCAAACTCCACATTGTGATTGAAGGATGATTTTTATCGCGTTCAAACATTCTGAGAACCCTATCCTCATATCTCGGCAACCACTTTTTGCTGTTGCTCAAAATGTTCGATTTGCCTGTGAACTTCATGTCAAGATTAAACTGCGTACCGTGTGTTTCAATGTCCGCCTCATCGATAACATATAAGCCATATTCATCGCAAAGGTCAAGAAAAATCGGATCAGGAGGATAGTGAGAGGTTCTCACGGCATTTACATTATATTCTTTCATCAGAACAATATCTTTGAGCAGATCATCTGCGCTCATAACATAGCCGTTATCCTCATGGGTATCATGGTGGTTGACACCTTTGAACTTGATTGCTTCGCTATTGAAAAGGAACAATTCTCCGTCGATTGCAACTGTTTTGAATCCGACTTTAATCCTGACAGTCTGGCTGTTGTCATTTTTATCTGTCAGCGTCACAAACAACTCATAAAGCGTCGGAATCTCTGCATTCCATTCAACAACATCAAGGCTTGGGAAAATAAAGTTTATGCTTTTTGCCGTATTCTGCGATTGTGAAACAACTGTTTTGCCGTCTTTAACAAGTTCTGCACTGACTGAACCTGAACCCAAGCTTTCCGAAAGTTCAATTTCCGCACTGAGGTCATATTTTCCGTCATCCTTTTTTATTTTGACGGCAATATCATAAATGTACTGCCCCGTATATTCAGTCAGATAAACATCTCTGAAAATTCCGTTTTCTCTGAACATATCCTGACCCTCAAGATATGTTCCGTTGCACCATTTTGTGACAATTGCAAGCAGTTCATTTTCGCCTGCCTTAACGAAGTCGTCGAGGTTGAATTCAGCCGCATTGTGAGAGCCCTCACTATAGCCTACATATTTGCCGTTGACATAAAGCGTCAGACTTGAACATACTCCGAGAAATGTGATAATGCTGTGAGCAGTGTTTTCTTTAACGTTGAATTTCTTCACATATATGCCCGCCGTCATCTCAGACGGCACGTTAGGATATGTTGCCGGAAACGGATATCTTATGTTGAGATAAACAGGTTTTTCATAGCCTGTTCTTTGCCATGTTGACGGAACTGTGATTGTGTCAAAGCTAAGTTTGTCAGTATCAAGATTTGACGGAAGTCTTGAAAGCTTTTCATAATATTTGAACTTCCAATCGTCGCCCGAAAGCACAGTGACCATATCGCTGTTAAAGCGTTCGGTCAACGCTGACTGCTGTTCAAGAACTGCGCGGTTTTCATAAGGGATAAAATAACTCCTTGCTGCAAGTTTTCCCTGCTCAAAAACAGAAAAATTGTTAACATCAAGTTTTTTGATCTGATATTTCATCGCATGTTACTCCTTAAAATATTAATCCATTATCATTCTATCACACATTTACATATTTTTCAATTGTAACTTTGTTCATAATATCACTTTCTTTTGTCAATAATGATGTTGATATAAATCAGCAGTTGATTAAAGTAAAGCTGTCAGAACATGGGGGATATAATGGGATTTAACAAAGTTGAAATCTGCGGTATTGACACATCAAAACTTAAGGTACTTGATGAGAAAGAAAAAATGGAATTATTGAAAAAAAGCCGCGGCGGTGATATGCTGGCTCGTGAAAATTTAATAAACGGCAATCTGCGCTTAGTGCTCAGCGTGATTCAGCGATTCTCAAACAGAGGTGAAAACCCTGACGATTTGTTTCAAGTCGGATGTATCGGACTTATCAAAGCGATCGATAACTTCGACATTTCTCAGGGCGTACGCTTTTCAACCTATGCAGTACCGATGATTATCGGTGAGGTGAGAAGATATCTTCGCGATTACAATCCGATTCGAGTCAGCCGCTCCATTCGCGATACGGCATATCATGCAATGCAAATCAAGGAACGGCTGCAAAATGAAACACAGCGTGAGCCAACGGTTGAAGAAATAGCAAAGGAAATGGGCATCAAAAAAGAAAACGTTGTGATTGCACTCGAAGCAATTGTTGACCCGATATCGCTTTACGACCCTGTTTATTTTGAGGGCGGCGACACGATATATGTTATGGATCAGGTCGGTGACTCAAACACTGACATTGACTGGATTGATGAAATCATGATCAAAAATGCGATCCGGGATCTCGCCGACAGGGAAAAAAAGATTCTGTCACTAAGATTCATGCGCGGTTTAACGCAGACCGAGGTTGCAAAAGAAGTCGGCATTTCGCAGGCACAGGTGTCAAGGCTTGAAAAAGGCGCACTTGATAAAATCAAAAGTCATAGGAATATATATATATGAACGGGTCGATACTACCTTATTTCATCTAAAAGTCATAACATATAATGTAAGGTTTCAGATGAAACAAAGTACTACAAATTAATACACGGCAAGCGTTTGAATTGCCGTGTATTAATTTATTCAGTGTTTATTTAACTATCCCCTTGTGCCGTTTCACCATCTGCTCCATGGCATTTGCCGCTCATAGAACAGTTTGAACAGCCGCAACCGCAACCACCGGATTTGCCGCTTTTTTTGCCTTTGCGCATTGAGATGATAACTAATGCCACAATCGCAACAACAACAAAAAAAACCACTATTGTACCTATATTATTTGAAAGCCATGCAAGCATAAAAACCACCTCAATGTAAGAATAGGAAGTGTCCAAAATGCGGAGTTTAATTTGTGTTTCCCCGCCGGAGGCGGGGAAACACATGGTAAATAAAGCCGTTAAATGTCCACTCCCTAAGAATATGACTTCGCAGGGCAGCGTATGCTATATGCTGCCCCACGAAATCGGAACACAATTATATTTATATTATTTTGTTGTTACTGTTTCTTTTGACACGCTATTTGCCTTCTTAGCAAGTTTTGATGCTTTGCTGGGTCTGAACAGCATGTAAAGCATGAATGCAAGTGCTATTAATGCAACAATGAATCCGATAACGTTGCCGTTGCCTGTGAACATGCTGCCGAACTGGTTAACCATCAATGCAATAAGATATGCAAATCCGCACTGATATGCGATTGCGAAAGCTGTCCATTTTCCGTTATTCATTTCACGCTTGATTGCGCCCATGGCTGCGAAGCACGGTGCACAAAGAAGGTTGAATGCAAGGAATGAGTAGCCTGCAACCGATGTGAATGCTGCTGCAAGGTTGCTGTATACGCTGCCTGCCCCACTGTAAAGGATGCCGAGAGTACCAACGATGTTTTCTTTTGCAACAAGACCTGTGATGGATGCAACAGCAGCCTGCCAATTGCCCCAACCGAGCGGTTTGAAGAGCCATGCAAATGCGCTGCCGATAACAGCAAGAATGCTGTGGTTGATTTCATCTTCAGCAAGCATACGGAATGAACCGTCAACAACACCGAAGAATGTTGTGAACCAGATTACAATCGTTGAAAGAAGGATGATTGTGCCTGCCTTTTTGATGAATGACCAACCGCGCTCCCACATTGAACGCATAACATTCTTGAATGTCGGCCAGTGGTATGCAGGAAGTTCCATAACGAACGGTGCAGCTTCGCCCTCAAATGCAGTGGTTTTCTTGAGTGCAATACCCGAAACGATGATTGCCGCCATACCCATGAAATATGCTGACGGTGCAACCCACCATGCGCCGCCGAAGATTGCGCCTGCCATCATTGCGATGAACGGAAGCTTTGCGCCGCAAGGGATGAATGTTGTTGTCATGATCGTCATACGTCGGTCGCGCTCATTCTCAATTGTTCTTGATGCCATGATACCCGGAATACCGCAACCTGTACCGATAAGAATGGGGATGAATGATTTACCGGAAAGTCCGAAACGGCGGAAGATTCTGTCAAGAACAAATGCGATACGTGACATATAGCCGCATGCTTCGAGGAATGCAAGGAAGATGAACAGAACGAGAATCTGCGGAACAAATCCGAGAACTGCGCCAACACCTGCAACGATACCGTCAAGAACAAGTCCCGAAAGCCAATCTGCGCAGTTTGCTTTTTCAAGAAGATTACCCACAAGCACGGGTACACCGGGAACCCAAATGCCGAAATCAGCGGGATCAGGCTCTTCAAAGCCATTTTTATCATAAACAGCAAGTGCTTCTTTGAGTTCTGCGCCTGTTGATGATGCCTCTTCTTCTGCAAGAGTTTCTTCATCTTCAACCATGTATGTTGCCTTGTCTGTATCAGCAAACTGAACGGCAAACTTTTCAAGTTCTGCTTTTGCTGTGTCTGCACTGAAGTTTTCGTCCTCTGTGTCAAGGGCTGCTTCAACTGCTTCTGTGTCGATTTCATTGTCAGCTGCATATTGAATAAAGCCGTCAACAACCTGTGCTGCTTCGCCGTATTCATCGGCAACCTCAACGTATGCACTTGTGCCGACACCGAAGAAATGCCAACCATCACCGAATACACCATCGTTTGCCCAGTCAGTTGCCCAACCGCCGACGGTAGTAACTGAAATGTAATATACAAGGAACATCACAACAGCGAAAATCGGAAGTGCTGCCCAGCGGTTTGTTACAACTCGGTCGATTTTATCCGAAGTTGAAAGTCCGCCTACTCTTTTCTTCTTTAAGCATCCTTTGATAATCTCAGCTATGTAAACATATCTTTCGTTGGTGATAATGCTTTCTGAATCATCGTCAAGTTCTTCTTCAGCTGCCTGGATATCCTTTTCGATGTGTGCAAGAATATCTTCACTGAGTTTCAACTGTTCAAGAGCCTTTTCGTCACGTTCGAAAATCTTAATTGCATACCAGCGCTGCTGTTCAAGCGGCATATCATGCACTGCTGCCTCTTCAATATGAGCGATTGCATGCTCAACCGCACCTGAAAAAGTGTGCATCGGAACAGTTTTAGCTTTTTCTGCAGCCTCGATTGCTGCCTGTGCAGCCTCCATTGTGCCTGTGCCTTTAAGTGCTGAAATTTCAACAACTTTGCAGCCGAGAGCGCGTGAAAGTTCTGCTGTGTTGATTTTGTCGCCGTTCTTTTTGACAACATCCATCATGTTGATTGCAACAACAACAGGAATACCAAGTTCTGTAAGCTGTGTTGTAAGGTAAAGGTTTCTTTCAAGGTTAGTACCGTCAACAATATTCAAAATTGCATCGGGTCTTTCACCGATAAGATAGTTTCTTGCGACTACCTCCTCGAGTGTATACGGTGACAAAGAGTAAATACCGGGAAGGTCGGTGATAGTTACGCCGTCGCTTTTCTTCAGCTTACCCTCTTTCTTTTCAACCGTAACACCCGGCCAGTTACCTACAAACTGATTTGAGCCGGTGAGGTCATTGAAAAGTGTTGTCTTACCGCAGTTAGGGTTACCTGCAAGAGCAATTCTCAAATTCATTTTATCTCAATCCTTTCATTATATAACTTAATTATACAATTGCTGATATCTGCCAATGATAATTAGCAAAAGCTAACCATCACTGTCGAAAAAATGGGGAATCTCCCAGTTATTTTTAATAATTGAAAATCTCTAAAAAAACTGAGAACATAAAGACGGCGCGTTTTTATCGTCAGATTATCTAGAATCCGCAGACAATACTTTGTGCATTAACGAGGATTTTTGGACAATATGGCATAAAATGCCGTGCCGGATTTCGTTCGCTGAGTTTTTAGATGTGACCAATTAATTCTGTTCAACGTCAATCAATTCTGCATCGGCTTTTCTAAGTGACAATTCATAGCCGCGGACAGTGATTTCAATCGGATCTCCGAGTGGTGCAACCTTGCGGATGTACACCTCAACACCTTTAGTAATGCCCATATCCATGATTCTGCGTTTGATTGCGCCCTGACCGTTAAGTTTAACGACTTTGACGGTTGAACCGACTTTAGTTTCTTTGAGTGTCATCATTTCTTCCTCCTCTGATTAAATCATGATCTTCTGTGCCATCTCTTTACTGATGGCAACACGAGCCTCTTTAACATTAACTATGACGTTGCCTGCAAGAGTATTTATGATCGTAACAGTTCCGCCTGCAACAAAGCCGAGATTTTCGAGATGTTTTCTTACCTCCGGCTTTCCGCCGACCTTCTTAATGATATTTTCTTCGCCGACATTTGCGAGTGTTAACGGCATCATAAGAAACCCTCCTATATAAATACGCATAGCTATACCGTCAAAGGTTAGCTTTTGCTAACTATTGTTATTATAGCCACGAGTATTAAGTTTGTCAATAGGTTTTTTGAAAAAAATTGATGTTGCTGAAAAGTATATGACGATATGCGGAGAAGGCTAAGGCAGCAAAATTATGCTTCGCATAGCTAAATTGCTTGACGCAACTAAATTTGACTGCGTCAAGCGAAATTACTCACTGCGTTCGCAGCTATTTTGTAGTATCTTGTTTCAACTAAAAGTTTACACGGTTTGATTTTATATCTTCCCTAA
>JAMPDR010000053.1 GCA_023665555.1 Ruminococcus sp. | reverse complement strand
AATCATCTTTCTCTCCTGTATACTATCATACTCTTGACACAAGCGGCGTCCCTACAGCGTGATTTATATGTTTTGCGTTTTGATTTTTCAGTCGGATTGGTCGACCACATGGGGGCGACCCTACTAAAAATTCAACCACGAACCGCAAAAACAGCCGCAGTGCCAACACTACAGCTGTTTTTCTTATGGGATATGTATAATCGAATTAATAGTGTGCCGCACCGCAAGAACAAGTCTTGTTGATTTTGAAAAGTTTCCAAAGCGGGAGAATCAATTTATAGATGAAACCTACAAAACCTGATTTATGACAAAGATGATCGCATGTATCGGGAGTTATCGGATCGATTGATGCAATGTCCGCATCTTTGCCGCAAATGTCACACTTGCCGTCATTGTTAGCATCAGTGTGATTGAGCATCGGCGGAATCATTTCCGTGTATGTATCACCGCAGACCGAGCAGGTGTAGACTTTTTCGCCCTCTTTAGTGCAGTCTGGTTGGTTAACTGTTGCAGTATATTTATGCTCAAGTTTTGCAACTGTTGTCTGAGCCTTGATAGCAGTTCCGCAGACCGAGCAGTGACTGCCCTCGGTTTTACCCTCACTTGTGCATGTTGCGGCAATTGCTTTGTCGGTTACCGCTTTGTGTCCTGTTGCAGGGATTGATTCGGTATAGGTGTTTCCGCAGATTGAACATTTGAATGTTTTTGTTCCTGTTTGTGTGCAAGTTGCCGCTTTGGTGACAGTTGAAGTGTAAGAGTGAGCATGTGACCAATGAGCATACAGTGTTTGATTGCTTGTTGCTGTCACTTTTGTTGAAGAAGTAATTTTTGTTCCGCCTGTTGCCGCAGTGTACCAACCGTCAAAGGTGTAGCCTGTTCTGGTCGGGGTGGGAAGTGTGCCGTAGGTACTGTTATAGGTTACGGTTTTATTTTTGGTTGAACATGAACCGCTGTTTGCGTTGAAAGTTACAGTGTATGAGTTAGCAGTCCAATGTGCATATACTGCATAATCAAATGGAAAAACACTAACACCGTCTTTCCAATGTTCTCCATCGTTCACAGACTTGCCATTTGCGCTATAAATCATTTTACCGCCATTTACATCAGTATACCAACCGGTAAAAGTATGACCTGTTTTTGACGGAGAAAGCCATGAAACATCGCCATACATTCCAGTTTTATATTCCAATGTATAGTTTCTGTTTTCGGCTTTTCCGCTGATTATTCCACCAACGGGATTAAAGGTAATTGTAGTCTTAGGACTGACCTCAAAAAACAATGCATATTGACTCTCATTACCCATAGCATCATAAGCATATATGTGGGTTGCATAATATCCATACTCATTATTATGTGCAGATACCGGTATCCAACATGTTGCTGTGTTTCCGTTGATTGTTCCTTCATGCCAAATAAGATCATCCTGTCCGTTTGTGTCAGTCCAAGACGGGAAACGGACACGAGTTACACCGACATTGTCCGAAACATTACATGTAACACTATAGCCTGTAACGTTCTTTGATACTTGAACATTGCTTATTGTCGGCTTTTCTGTGTCAACCCAATATTCCAAACGCATACTTGAAGATTTTCCGTTTGTACCATCTACATAAAAATCACAATAAAAATGTGTTGCACCGGCTGCATGATCACTGTATTTAATATCGTTAAAAAACGTATTTTCACCATTATTAACAGTTCCATACCAAATCAAGTCGGACTGATCTTCTCTTGACCAAACAGCAACCTTTACTGCTGCAATCGGAACATCTCCGCCAACCATGCAACATGGTCTGAATGTTTCATTTGTAATCAAACCCATACATACACCGTTAATAGTCGGTGCGTTTGGATTAGTTGGTGCATTGCTGAAATTAGGTCTAATATAGCCCCAATAAGATTTAGTACCATTCTCTGCTTGACTGAACCAACTCTTATTGTATGCCCAATTTGTTTTCTTTTCAACATACAAACCAGCCATATTTTGATGATATGATGTTGTTCCACCTGCATAAATTGCAACATGACCATATTTTGCACCGGTATAAACTAAAATATCTCCTGCTTGCGGCACGCCACCTTTAACTCTTGACCAGCCTGACGGAACTGCATTTGTCGCATAGTCACAAGCGTTTCCGCTTGATTTAGATGCACCTAAATATTGATAATATGCCTGAATAAGTGCAACACATTGACCCGAACCTACTTTTGTGTTAACTAAACCGTTACACCAGTTCATTGCTTCTGTTACAGTATGGGACGCTGCACTTGCCGTCATGCCGACTTCACCCATGGGTATCACACAAACACACATCAATACTGCAAGCATACATGCAAAAATTCTCTTAAATGTTTTCACTTTGTTTTACCTCCGAAATTTGAAATTTACGTACTTCTCATTTCACTCTCTCACGGTTAGACGTCATACGAAAAAAGGCAAAATAAAAAGTGCGCCAGCAAACGATGACGCACTGAAAAATGCATCTCGTTTTGTTGTCACACAAACCAATATTTTACCTTAACCTGTTTCACGGAATAGTAAATCAAAGGATGCACTTTTGCTAAAGTGACCCATGCTACAGATTAAGATATTAAGTTTATGTGACCCGGTTATTGTACCACATATATTCAAAAATTGCAATACGGAAAATGATTTTAATCAATGTTATTTTGATCAATCCGCGTATTTCATTTTTGATGCTCTTATTTTATATATGTGTTTCACTTTTCAAATTTAAGGGGGTGAAAAAGACATTTGTTGATTCACATGACATATAAAACAACCGCAAAGACAGCGTTTTGCCATCTCTGCGGTGTATCATTTTATCGTTTCTGCAAGTTTCCTCGCATCATAATATTATATATTCTTTCTCCGTAAGAATATATAGGACTTATTCTGCGGTGTATTACTTTATTATTTATGCAGTCTTACCCGCAATATTAGCCGTACGCAAGTACAAACGAAAATCACTTAGTTTTTGCCTGAGATTTTCGAGAAGATTTTGTGCAGCTTAATTATAAGTCTGATAATCGGAAGACATCTGCCGACTGTCTTGAGTGCAAGGTCACCGTTACGTTTTGAAACAAGGTTGAGAATCAGCTTAACAGCATAGACTGCTGTGCCGTTATCAGCAAGATTAACAAGCTTAAGAATGATCGAGCCGTTTCCGTTGGTAATAAGTTCTTTATAGAGGTATCTGTAGAGAACCATAAATGCGTCTGTTTTGTCGCTGTCAATGCCAACTCTGTATGCATTCTCTCTTGAAACGCTCTCTTTGACGGTGTATGTGCCGCAACCTGCAAGAGCGTCAATTGTTGCAATGAATTCATCCTTGTCAAGGTCGATTGCAATTTCGTTCTTAAGTGCAAAATCTTCAATCTTGCCGTTGATGATGTCGAAGATTGCACCTGTTGAAAGGTCAACGGGGTCAATTGAAACAAGGCTCATCTTTGAAAGCACTTTGTTAATCTGAGTTGTTACAATGTCATTTTTGAGAGCATATGCAAGTTTCGGAAGAACATCGAGAACAGTGTTAACGGGATCATTGGCAACATCTTCGATGAGATCTGCAATCGTAGCAAGAATCGGTCTTACTCGTGCATCCATCTGAGTTGCATTCGGTGCAGCTTTAACTCCTTTGGTGTATTCATCAGATGAGAGAACACCGTTGAGGTCAAGTGCCTCAAGAACAGAAACAAGATCTTCATACGCACCGTAGGTATATGTACCTGATGTTGTGCTGATGTTGTTCTCAAGTGAGATTACCATTGTGATGAGAGAAAGAGATCTGAATGTTGCTGATGCAGCATCGAGGAATGCTTCTTTGTCGCCATCTTCAAAGCCAAAATCTCCGCTTTCAAATGAAACCTTATCCCAGTCAGCAAGGTCTTTAACAATCTTACCGTTTTCATCAACAGTTGCTGCTGCTCTGAGTTTTTCTGCTGCAAGCTGATATTTTTCTTCTGTAAGTTTGTTTGCAAGATCATTCGGGCCGTATGCAACAAGGCTGTTAAGTTTTCCGATTGCAGGATAAACCAATTTTACAAGTGTTCCGATGAGTGCATTTGAGAAAACAGCTTCTTCAAGCGACTTCTTAACGCCTGATTCATCAGTGCCGATGATGTCAAGAACTGTTTTGTAAAGGTTATCAATTGCTTTTGTAACCTGCTTTTTGCTGTAGCCTGAGGGATACTTAACTGATGTTGTTGCATATTCATCGGTTGACGGCTTATCTGTGTTCTGCTCGTCCGGACCGATGCTTGCAAGAATTGCTTTATATTTGGCTGTTAATTCGCTGTCAATTGTTGAAGTGAGAGATGACGGAACAAGTGAATATGCAGCCTTTGCCTTTTCAATATCGGCTCTTGTGTAAGGCTCTTCAATTGAGTTGATTACATCAATGAAAGCTTCAACATATTGTGCATTTCCAATGTCAACACAAGCAGTATAAAGTTTTGGTGCTGTGTATGAAGTTGCAAGTTTACCTTCGTTTGCACCGTAATATACATATGTGCTGAGTTTGCTTATCTGATTTTTTTCTTCTTCTGAAAGTGTTTCATATACCTCAACTGCCTTTGCAGCCTGAGCTTTATTTGCAGAGTCAGCATCATATGCAGCCTTTGCTTCTTTTGCAAGCACGGTGAAATCAACCATATCCTTATACTCAGGAGCAACAGATGCAACCTGAATCATTGCTTCAACGTTCTTGTCGGCAGTATAGTTTTTCTTATCAGTGTCAAACTGATAATATGCAATTTCGCCTGCCCAATATACTGCATAATCAGCAATGTATTGAGGATCAGCTTCACCGTCTGCATAGTTTTTAACATTTGGTTTTGTTGTTCTCTTCGGCTGGGTTCCCGGGAACGGTTCAGCCTTTACATCTGCATCTGAAATTGCTTTAACTATGTTTGCAAATGTCTTGACCGGGTTAGCATCAATTGCATAATAGAAGCACTGATATGATGCATAGTAATTATCAGCATAAATTCTTGCATTTACACTTGCGGCAGAAAACGCATCAAGTTTAACCTGTGCTGAATTTTTTGAGTTCGAAGTTACGGTATTCAAAGCAACAGCTTCATCGATATAAGCAGGTATTCCGCCGAGAACGGTTTCAATTGCTGCACCTGCATTGATATAGTGCTGCTTGTTTGATTTTGATATGCTCGGATTAGCGATAATTGAAAGCTGTCTTTCTCTGTCAAGAACTTTGTGATAAAGCTTGTCAAAAGCAAAAACATCAACAGCTTCCTTTTCGTCAGCAGTAAGAGATTTGAACATACTTACAATTTTGTCATAGCCTTCAAGTGCTGTAGCTTCAGGTTCAGCAACTGTAAGATTTCCGTCATAAGCGAAAACAGCATCTTCAACAGCTGCAACAGCTTCATTATCAGCTGCAAAGGCAACGAATGATGCTTGCATCACTGAAAGAATCATTATCAGCGATAATACAAGACTTAAGATTTTTTTGACTTTCATTTTGAGTCCTCCTTGGGTAAATTGGCTTAACATACAAAAATAATCAATGCGAAATATTAACAATTAATTACTAACACATAATTATTAATGTATCGTTAATAATTGAATTATATCATCCACTTTTATAGCAAGTGTGAACAAATTGTAAACAATGGATTTTTCAGAAAAAATTTTTATCTGAATTTAACAACAACATGTGATTATGATATAGCTTGCTTGTGTAAAAATATAAAAGCACCGATATTTTCACACCGACGCTTTCCGTTTTTATATTTTACCCTAAGACTCTGTATTGCTCACCGTCAGGTTCATGATCCATAATCATTTTTTTAACTTCTTCAATGCATAGCCTAACCATACCCGTTATGCAGGTTTCAAGCAGATTATGTCTTTCATAAAAAGTCGGAACAATATCTTCGGGCATGTTTTTTTCGATATATTGAGTCAGTTCATCAAATGAAAGTTTATCATCCATCGGATACAAAATAACCGTATGCGGATTATATAAAGCAATCATGCTTTGCAGTCTTCCGCCTACATACGAAAGATATGAGCGATTAACTCTGCTCGGCGGCATTGCATCAAAACACATCTGCCTGCCGTTTGCACCCTTATAAGTGTGATTGTTTATCATCACACCTGCTCCGAGAAGATTTTTCCCATAAAGGAATGTTATGATGATTTCATTCTTAGGGTTATCTGCATATTTGAAGCCGGCTGTAACCGCTGCGGATAAATCATTTTCAACAACAGTTATTTTTCCGAACTTTTCCTGTAAATGCAGTTTCATATCAAAACCTGTAAGTTCTTCACGTGCTCTGCATGAAACAATCAAACCTTCATGAACATCTCCGCACACAACAACAAAGATAAATTTGATATTGCCGTCAAGCACACTGTAACGTTCAACAGTTGAATCTATCAAATCAACAACGTTTTCCGTTTCAATTTTAATATCTTCTGTGCTCAGAGTTTTTGCAACAAAGTCTTTGATGATGACATGCAGAACATTTTTCCTAATATAAAACGAAATCGAATGGCCTTTATCAGGATTCAAGCCATAATACATGGCTTTTCTTCCTCTGTCACCGCCAACAAGCCCTTTAGCAACAAACAAATTTTGATTAAGTCCAATCTCAATGGCTCTTGTGACCGCAGGAAGACTCAAACCAAGTGCGTCCGAAATCTGCTGAATTGAGGAATCGCCGTTTCTGAAAAGAAACTCATAAACCTCTGCACGGTTAAGCTTTCCGATCAATGTTATATTGTTTGCTCTTCCCACATTTTCACCTCGCCATGAATTTTCTGTTAATTAATCGCCTAATATATATTGTAAAAACAACCGCAAAGACAGCAATTCACGCTATCTCTGCGGTGTATTACTTTATTAATTCATGCAGGCTTTTCCCGCATCATATTAATATTATATATTCTTTTCTCAAAAGAATGTATGGGGCTTGTTCTGCGGTGTATCACTTTATTACTTATGCAGTTTTCCCCGCAATATTAGCCGCATGCAAATGCTTAACCAAAAATCTCAGGATGATTTTTTGCAACAATGCCGAAGCATTCATCTGCAACCTCAAGGGTGTGCTTGATGTCCTTATCGGTAAGCGATGCGTTCATAAAGTGGTTATGATGGCTTGCAAGGAAAATTCCTCTGCTTACCATTTCAGATACCCACTCCTGATGAAGAACAAGACTATCGTCATTTGCTATTCTGAGATAGAACAGTGCAGGTGCACCCGAAACAACAAGGTCAATTCCATGCTCCTTACCTGCTGCTTTGAGTCCGTCGGTAAGCTTTGTTCCTTTTTCAAGGAAGAGTTTCGGAGTGTCAAGCTTCTTCATCTTGTTGATGCATGCGATGCAAGCGGCAAACGGAACTGCGCTCATCCAATATGAGCCTGTGTATGAAAGTCCGCTCATTGCACTCTTGAGAAATTCCTTGCCGCAGATTGCTGACATGTTATAGCCGTTTGCAAGCGCTTTACAGAAACAGATGAGATCTGCTTCAAAGCCAAAGTAATGGTCAGAACCTGCAAGGTCAAGTCTGAAGCCTGCACGAACGTCATCGATGATGAGAATGATTCCGTTCTTAGTGCAGATTTCTCTTACTTTCTGCCAGAATCCCTCTTCGGGGAATGAGTTATCATAGAAGTTACCGTGGTCATATGGCTGTGCGATAAGAGCAGCAATCTGATCTTTATTTTCTGCAATTGCTCTTTCAAGAGCCGGAATGTCATTCCACGGAAGAACAATATTGTTAACAACGTCCTCTTCAAGAACACCGGGATAGTCTTTCTTCATGCACCACGGAGATACACCGTGATAATATCCCTTAAACATGAGGATTTTCTTTCTGTGTGTGTGTGCTCTTGCACACATGATTGCGCCCTGAGTTGCATCGTTGCCGTTCTTTGCAAAAAATGCCCAGTCTGCACAGTTAACTGTGTCAACAAGCAGTTCTGCACACTCAGCCATTACCTTCGACGGAGTTGTTGTGCAGTTGCCGAGTTCAAGCTGTGCCTTTGCAGCAGCATCAACATCGGGGTCGTTATAGCCGAGAACGTTCGGTCCATATGCGCACATGTAGTCAAGATATTTATTGCCGTCAACGTCCCAAATATATGAACCCTTTGCCTTTTCTGAGAAAAGAGGCCAGTTAGAAACAGGGATAAACTGTCCTTCAGCAGGGCCGAGATGTCCGTAGATACCTGAGGGAATAACATTGGCGGCTCTTGTGAACCACTCTCTGCTTTTTTCATGTTTATAAACCGGAAAACTCATTATTATACCCTCCTTATGCTAAATAAAGTGCAACTCTGTCAAGAATTCTGTTGACATTGTCGATCATGCTTACAAGACCGGACATTGTGATTGAACCGTCACCGATGCAGGCAACGGCATTAACATTGCCGTCAAAAAGATCTCTTGCGAGTTTGATTGAACCGAACTCCATCTTTGAACGATAGGATTCGGGTTTTTGTTTGATTGTAACGATATGACCGTCTTTAACTCTAAGAGTTGCAGACACACTGTCTTTGATTGACATTTCAACAATACCATCGGGAATGTTGCTTGCACTGAACATGCCTATTTCATCATTGTTTGCAATTTGAGCGATTGCAACAGCAATGAGATAAAACATAAGCTTTGTGCTCTTTTCAAAGAATACCTCATCTTCAAGGTCCTCTTCGCTTGCTCTCAGATATTTTGTGAGAATGTCTGTCATTTTTGTGAAGTTGTTAAGCAAAAAGCCGATTTTGGTGAAGCCCTTTGACGGTATTGGGGTTACTGTTCCGTCAATAAGACCGTTGAACTTCTCACATGATGAAAACGGAAGAAGAACATCGCATTTCGCTATACCTTGCTCCATTCTGCAACGGCCGTTTTTGAAAGTGAGAGTGGCATCGGGTCCACCTTTGACGCTGATACCAACTGAAATTGGCTTTTTAACCTGCGCGAGTTTGCTTGCCTCTTCGTCAAGTTCGCAAAGGTTTTCCAAAGCGCCGAGAATACCGTAAAGGTTGATGTACGCCAGGGTTTTAGCATCTGTCATAATAGTTCCTCCTTATTAAAATTCAAGTGAAAAGTTCACTTTTAAATGTATCTTTTATTTTACCAAAATAAATGTAAGCTGTCAATCCCTTAAAAGACATATGTCAAGAAAAACATTATTTGGTCGATTTTATTTTCACATATCAAACAATTTATTTCTTATTGAGCAAAGCCGTTTCACTAAGTCAGATCAATGGCTTGGCAAAAGAATGTTTTGATTTACTTTAGTTTACTTTTATTTTATTTACTTTACTTTGTGTATTTATTGTATACAAAAACTAGGGTTAATGTTGACATTAATCGAGTTATTGTCATCATTAACCCTTTATTATTCTATATAGGTATTAATTCGTTTCGTGAAAATATACATATAATCACTTAATAAAACAATTAATCGCTTTTATAATTGCTTCTTCATCCTGCTTTTTGCAAATAAATATACACCGATCATCAGAACAAAAGTTGCGAACCATGAAATAGGATATGCCCAATAGAGATTTATCAATGTTGGATTTTTCGGAAGAAAAACGAAAATCCAAAGCAATCTTATAACGCATGTTCCGAAAATTGAAACTACCATCGGTTCTATCGACCTGCCCATACCCCTTACCTGACCTGCGACAGTATCCTGCAAGGAGCAAAAGACATAAAACGGCATAACAAGAGCAAGGCGGCTTGCACCGATTTCAATAACAGGTGCATCCTTTGTGAATATCCAGACGATCTCGTTTCTGAAAACAAAGCCGACCAACGACATTACACAGGCAATCACCGTTGTGATTAAAAGACAGCGGCGAAATATCTTTCCGATGTTTTCATATTTCTTTGCACCGATATTCTGTGAAGAAAAGTTCATTGCTGTTTGTGCAACGGCATTTGTGCAGTTATAGATGTATCCGTCAAAGTTTGAACCCGCCGCAATACCTGCCATTGCAACTGAGCCGAAGGTATTAACAGAGGACTGAATGATAACATTTGAAATAGAAAATAATGAATTCTGAATACCTGCCGGGATTCCGATTTTTGCAATTGAAAAAAGTTCGTTTTTATAAATCCGCATTTTTTTGAATTCAAGCCTGCAAGGATTCTTTAGTTTTACAAGACAAATCACAGTGCATACAGCCGAGATATATTGAGAAGTGATAGTTGCAATTGCAACACCTCTGACTCCCATGCCAAACGGAATTACAAGAATCAAATTCAAAATGATATTAACAACTCCCGAACCTGCAAGAAAAATCAAAGGTCGCTTTGTATCACCCATGGCTCGCAAAAGCGATGCACCGAAGTTGAACACCATTGAGCCGGGTGCACCTAAAAAGAATATTTTCAGATAAGCCGTTGAAAGATCTATAACATCTTCCGGGGATTTCATCAGAAGAAGCAGATCTTTCGCAAAGAAAAAGCCGAAAACCGCAATCACAATTCCGCTTATTATGCTCAGCGTCATAGCTGTGTGAGTACAGCGGTGCATTTTCTCCTCGTTTTTTCCGCCTATATAGCCGGCTTCCATAACTCCCGAACCCATAGAAAGGCCAACAAAAAGGTTCAGCACCAATGCAACGAGTGAGCTTGTTGCTCCAACAGCAGCAAGCGATTCCTTTCCCGCAAATCTTCCGACGATAACTGTATCTGCCGAATTATAAAAAAGCTGCAAAAGACCCGTAAGCATCAAAGGCACTGCAAAAAGCAGCATCTTTTTCAGAAAAGGGCCTTCCGTCATATCAAGTATTCGTTTATTAATTTTGTTGTCTGACATTTTCCTATCTCCATAAAATGAAATCTTATAAAAGAGTACATCTTAGACATAGTCTTTGTCAATGACTATTTTCTACAGAATTTACACTGATTTATCTTTCATTTTTATCTGTTTATTAATCGGCTCTTTAAGCAGCTTACTGAAAAATTTCACAACGACACCTGTCAGCAAGGCAGAAATGATTGTTCCTTCTCTTGTTCCGACGATTTTGAAATCAAAGAATATCAGAGATAAAATCAACGAAATGACAACACAAAGAACATCAAATGTGATTTTTATGTTTCCAAAGTCCTTATAAATAGTGTCTGAAATTGCTTTCACAAAAGCCTCACCTGAGTTCATGATTACGTTTGCAATAACCGAAAGTGAAATACCGAAGCCGAGAATAACTATTCCTATGATTACCATTGTAAGACGAACAATATATGTATTCACGGGAATAAACGAAACTATCCGCATTCCTATGTCGGTAAACCAACCGAACAAAAACGACAGCGGAATCTGCAAAAGCTGAATCGGCTTAAACTTTTTACGAAGAATAACTATCTGTCCGATTATCAAAAGGCAGTTCCAAATGATAAGCCATGAGCCAAGTGAAAGTGACGGAAACTTGTAGCTTAAAACATTTGCAACCGATGAAATCGGCGATACACCAAGTTCACCGTGTTTTATGAATGCAACACCCAAGGCTGAGAAAAACAGACTTATTATAAACAACACATATCTTTTTGCAACTTCTTTCTTATTCATATCAGCATCTCCCTTATTGTATATTATGCAAATTATCACTTATTTTTGAAAGAAAATAAACGAGTGCTTCTTTTTCTTCCTCGCTGAAATTTGAAAGTGCTTTTTCTTCAATGATATCAAACTGCATTTTTACCTGTTTTGCAAGTGCTCTTCCCTTTTCTGTCAGATATACGTATAAACTACGTCTGTTGCCGTTGATATTTTTTCTCACTATAAGTCCTTTATTTTCCATTCCGAGCAAAACAGATGTAATTGTTGCAGGCTCCATGTGACATGCAATTGCAATTTCTTTTTGAACAACACCATCATGCAGCAATAAATAGTCGAGTATTTTCGGTTGACCTGATGTCAGATCGGCATCCTTTATTTTTGACAGCAAAGATTTATGAAACAACAAATAATCTGACATAAGCAGGTAATGTAACGACTCTTTCATAATTACGCTCCTTTTAATCTATATTTTTAGATGTCTTATAATTAGAACTCTAACTATTATATTCTACATAAATGAGTTGTCAATAGTCTAATATCTTTTTTGCCGTTTTATATATTTAATTACAGCTTGGATATGCTTAATTTGTGCAACATATAAGCATTTTTCAATCTTGACGGTTCTACTCATATAAGATATAATTAATAAAAAGTAAAATGAATCGGACTGAATACCATGCAGAAAACAGCTTTAATCACAGGTGCAACTGGCGGAATAGGTGAAGCACTTTGCCGCACATTTGCAAAAAACGGATATAACATAATTGCTCACTGTTTTAAAAATGAACAAACAGGCAAAAATCTTTGCTGTCAGCTTGAAGAAGAATTTCACATTAAGACTCATCTCATCAAAGCAAATCTTGCAAACAGAGATGAAACAAAACTTCTTGCGCAAGAAGCGCTTTCTTTCGGTAATGTTGATGTGCTTATCAACAATGCAGGAATAGCGCATCAGAATCTTTTCCAATGCGTTGATGATGAAAAAGCACACGAGATTTTTTTAATAAACGCAGAAAACACTGTTCTGCTCACAAAGGAAATTATTCAAAACATGATAAGCCGTCACAGCGGCAAAATTATTAATATTTCTTCAATGTGGGGCATCACCGGCGGCTCATGCGAAGTGCATTACAGTGCATCAAAAGCGGCAATCATCGGCTTCACAAAGGCTCTTGCAAAGGAAGTAGGTCCAAGCAGCATTACAGTCAACTGTATCGCACCCGGACTTATTGACACAAAAATGAACGGACATCTTGACAGTGCTTCAATTGCTGAAATCATTGAAGAAACTCCGCTTTCAAGAATCGGCAAACCACAGGACGTTGCATCACTTGCCGCCTTCCTTGCAAGTGAAGATGCCTCATTCATCACAGGCCAGATAATCAGTGTTGACGGAGGACTGGCGGTTTAATTAGGAATGAGGAGTGAGGAATTTCGGTCGCGAATGAAGCAGCAACAATTTATTTAGTGTTCGTCCACAAAAATAAATGACTTGTAACGGTTGCAGATTTATTATAATAGCAATCTACAAATAGTTGCAATCTGTCTTTGCGGCTGAAAAATCCGACATATGCAGTCGCTTACCCGCGTCCTTCGTTCCTCACTCCTAACTCCTCATTCCTCATTTTTTCATTATCAATCATTATAAAAAATATAATAAATATATAGTTCACGAAAGGATATGATAACCATGAAAAACATCAGCATTAAATCTCTCAGCGAAAATCCCGTCAAACTTTTTGACGATGACTGGTCACTCATCACGGCAGGCGATGAGAATGGCTATAACACAATGACCGCAAGTTGGGGCGGCATCGGTAAACTTTGGGGCAAAGATGTCTGCTTTATTTTCATCAGACCGCAGAGATACACCTATGAATTCATTGAGAAAAATGATTTGTTCACCGTCAGCTTTTACGGCAGTGAGATGAAAAAGGCTCTTTCTTTTTGCGGCAGTAAAAGCGGCAGAGATTATGACAAAGCAAAGGAAACAGGCCTTGTTCCGCTGTTCACTGACGGCACAACAACCTTTGAGCAGGCAAAAATCACAATCGTTTGCAAAAAAATTGCTTATCAGGACATGAAGCCTGAAGGATTCATTGATCCGTCAATCAGTGCAAACTATGCCGCAAATGACTACCACAGAGTATATGTCGGTGAGATAGTCAAGTGCTATGTTGAAGATTGATTCAATAATATAAAATGAAGTCCGAAATTTATCACAGTTTCGGACTTTTTTAATATGCGTTTCAGTATATACAATAACTTTCATAAAGATACCGCAGAAAAAGTGTGACGTCTTTAGTAAAAATCCGTCTTTCAGGATGAGGACGTCTTGAAAACAGAAAAAAGGGTGTGAGATATTGGACGACAAGAAAATTATTGAACTTTTCTTCAAACGCTCTGAAAAAGCAATTAAAGAAACCGATGAAAAATACGGTCTATATTGCCGCTGTATTGCGAAAAATATTTTGCAAAATAATGAAGATTCCGAAGAATGTGTAAGCGATACTTATGCTAAGCTTTGGAATGTTATACCACCGACAGTACCTGTTAATTTCAAAACTTTTATCGGTCGAATAACGCGAAACTTATCTTTGGACAGACTTGAAAAAGGGCATGCCCAAAAACGCGGACCAAACCAAGTAACACTTGTACTTGAAGAATTGCAGGAATGTTTGCCGAGCGGCGAAACCGTTGAATCCGTCACAGATAACAACATTTTAAAAGATGCACTTAATTCATTTTTAGAGTCACTGACTGATGAAAAGAGAAAAATTTTCATGCGTCGTTATTGGTACATAAGTTCAATAAAAGAGATTGCGTCTGATTACGGGGTCAGCGAAAGCAAGGTTAAAATGATTCTGCTCAGAACACGAAATGAACTGAAAAATTATTTAGAAAAAGAAGGTATCGAAATATGAAAGCAAACCGCTTATTACATGAAATCGGTCAGGTTGACAGTAAATTCATTGTAGAAGCTGCACCGAAAAGTTATAAATCGCAAAAAGGAAGATTCAAAAAAATCTTAGCCGTTGCTGCCTGTTTTGTAATATTTTTCTCAGTCGGTCTTGGTTTATGGCGAGGCAATGTTTTTAACAAAACAGAAGTTATTTCACTCGAGGGTGGCAATGAACTTTACTTTTATAAATCAAGTTCAAGTCAAAACTCTCTTAATATTGACTTAGACGTCACTCCTCGTCAGTTGACGAAAACAGAACTTTCAAAAGTTTTCGGCAATTTATCAATTGAAGAGGCAAACGGACTTTTTGAAAAAGATAAACTCATCGGTGTTGAGGGAACAATCAGCGGCATGAAATTTATTATTTCTTATTCTGATGTAAATCTCAAAGATACCATAGTTGAGGGAAAGGAAAAAAAATCAACAGTAAACAACGTTTCCGTAAACGGCGGATACTTTATTACAAAAGCAAACAGCAAAGGTGAAAAAAATGCAATCTATTATGCTGAATTTGAAATCGGCGATAAAAAGATTTACATTGAAAATGCAGGCAATGAAAGCGAAAAAGACAAGGTCAAAAATGAACTTGTTTACGCGATTTTGCAATTGACGGAATTTGCGGATTTTGATTTTACACTTGTTTCATAAAAGGCAGAGCGGACAGCAAGTAACTGTTCCGCTCTGTCTTTTTACATATGCATAATTGTTGTTATCATTATTATAATAACTATCGCAAGGATAACCAACCTTGAAATAACATATGGTACTATCATTTTTCTTGCAGATATTCTTTTATACTTTGGTTTTGACAAAAATCCGCAAATCACATAGCCTATAACTCCGATTATGCTTATGATTCCGAGATACGGTACTTTTGCAAAATATGTCACTATTGATGAAACGGTTGCAACAACAAGACAGCAAATGGCATACCAATAAAATTTGCGGCTTTTTCGTTCATCAATCAGACGCTTATTTTCAATATCATCATCCGCAATAAGCTGGTCAATGCTAATCCCGAAAAGATTTGACAATTGTTTCAAACTATCAATGCTCGGATAACCTTTGTTGGTTTCCCATTTTGAAACAGCAGTTCTTGTCACAAAAATTTTTTCTGCAAGTTCATCTTGGGTAAGATTATTGTACGTTCTCAGCTTTTTAAGTTTTTCACCAAACATCACTTTCACCTCCTAACAACTGAAATTGTATCAGTCAATCAACCTAAAGTCACGACACTGTTCGTCACATGACGATATTTTAAGTAATAAGTAATAGTGAATATGTAATAAGTTCGGTCGCGAAACAGATATCGACAATCTATAGCTTTTATTCTGCAAAGATAAATAGCAACATTTTACAGCTTTTTGTTTAATTCTCTAACCGTCAGACACAACTTAATTTTGCGGATACACGATTTAAATTTTGTTACCGGTTTTATTGCGACCGCCTATTCCCTTTTCAATATTACTTATTACTTAAAAAGCGGAGATACAATCATTGCATCTCCGCTAAAATTATCAGTCTTTCTTTTCTTCTGTTTGCTCTTTCGGAATGGCTTTACCGTTTTTGCCGATTCCTATCTGTTGCATTTTTGTTGCCTTTTGTCCCCATGCGTTTGCCCATGATTCACAATAAAGCTTATAATATGAAACATTATTCTTTTTTCTGTAGCCTTCAAAAAGATTGCACCATATTGCTGACGGAAGTGCAACAACAAGATAATAGAGAGGACCTAACAACAGGCATTGCCATGTGTGACCATATTCATGAATTCTTGTGTTATATGTCCACTTTTTGTTCGGATGCTGATCTTTGATAAAAATGAAAAGTCCGAGTGAAAGTCCGCCTGAATTCCACGGAAGATAAACAATTCTTGCATAGCCGAAATGCTGCCAGCGTCTGCCGAGAATTTTTGTGCAGATGAGAAAAACTATTCCGCCAACAAGGTTCACGGGTAACCCCCATGTCCACTGCACAAGATAAAACAGAAAATCACAAAGATTTGTTTTCCATGTCTTTTTTTGTTTAACGGGTACTTTTTGGTTGATATCAATATTTACTGACATAATACTTTCTCCTTTTGATTTATTCCGTTACTGCTTCTGCTGAAACTGATTCTTTAGCTTTTTTAGCCTCTTCGAGTTCAACAAGAATTATATATTTTCCATTTTCGTTCATTTCAAGACTATGTTCTTCTTCACTTTCATTCTCTTTTCCGAGCCATGTGTTTCTGAATTTCTGACCTGAGATGAGTTCGAGTCTTTCAATCTGCTCACCTGTAAGTGTAACTGAACCATACTTACGCTTTGTTGCAATTGCCGCACGAAGCATTGTATGATCGTCTTTTGTCATCTGGAACTTTCTTAAAAGATAAAGTGAGATAAGTGCTGCTGCAATCGGTATAACCGCAACGCAGATACGAACACCCATAATTGCCGAACTTGACTGAACAAACATTTCGCCGCTCTTTTCAAAATTCTTAACTGCATCACCCGTTACAAGACCGAAGTCCTGCAAAATGAAACCAACAAGTGCAGCCATAACACCGCTGATACTCTTTTTAATAAGTGTGCTGAATGTTGCAATAACACCCTCACGGCGGCGGCCTGTTATCATTTCGTCAACGTCTGTCAGGTCAGGGAAAATATTTGTTGAAACGAATCCCAAACCAGACATACCAAACGGATAAAGGAGCATGCTTAGCATCATGAGTGCTGCCCATAAAATTGACATTCCGCCTTTTCCGCTGCTTGTTTGCATAAACAGACCGATCGCAAGACCTGCAACCATAAGCGGAGTGACAATATTACCGCATCTCTTTTTGCCGTATTTCATTGTGAGTGCATAGTTAAGCGGGAAAGCCGCCGCTTCTGCAACACCTGCAACTGCATTAAATAATGCATATTTACTATATTGGTTGGCAAGATATTTAATATAATATACCTTTGAGTTTGCATAAAAGCCTGTTGCAAATTGATATGCAAGACTCATGAAGAAATATTGTCTGAATGATTTGTTTTTGAAAACAAGAACATACTCTCTGATTACGTATTTTATGTCAAGCTTTTCAACTTCATTGTTGAGTGATGACGGCTCTTTTGTTGTTTTAAATGTCAGGAAAACACCTATACTATAGAATATTGAAAGCACGATACCTATAAGTAAAAACGGTGCCTTTGATTTTGAGGAAATATCTCCGCTTGAGCCGAAAATTGCAAGAATAAGAACTGCGATTCCGAAAGACGGAACCATGCCGGCTGAATTGAACAGATAACCCATTGAGTTATACTGTGTGCGAAGATTATAATCAGGTGCAAGTTCCGGCAGCATTGCCGTGTGAGGAACGCTGATGATGGTAAACGCAGTTTTATAAAGCATATAAACCACAACAAAGTAAATCATTGCACTTTTTGAATTTACACTTCCGTCAAATCCGTAGGAATTCCACAAAAGTGAATATGCAACAAACAAAACGGGAATGCCCCAAAGAAGATACCGTCTGTGTTTACCGTATTTTGAACGTGTGCGGTCTGTGATAATACCCATTACAGGGTCTGTTACCGCGTCCCAGATCGTTGCAAGCATAACTACTATGCCGGCTTGCTTTAGTGAAATATTTACAACATCCGTCAGGAAAATTGTAAAATACATGCTGATGATATAACCTGCTCCGCCCGTGAAAATATTTGCGTAGCTGTAGTTGATCATCGGCACGATTGCCGTTTTGAAGTCGCCTTCAACACCAATGGCTCTTTTTACTTTTTCGCCGAAAGGTACATTACTTTTGTTTCCCATCGAATCACTCCTTTTGATGATTTTAACATGATAATGTGATGAAGTCAAGGAATAAACCAAAGATAACTGCACATAATTTCTGTGTTGTAAATAGATGTGACCCATTTTTAGTAAAAAAGAAGAAAGAAGGTAT
>JAMPDR010000052.1 GCA_023665555.1 Ruminococcus sp. | reverse complement strand
ATAGCGGGTGGTTGTTTGTTCCGCTCTAATGAGCGGAACTGTCTAAAGACATTAAAACAAAACTCCGTCTGTCAATTCAACAGACGGAGTTTCCCTATGCGGGTAACAACTCAAACCAACTGCGCATTTACCCGCACATTAATACTATCAACTTACAGTTCAGCAATAACCTCAACTTCACAGAGAACTGCTTTCGGGAGTGATTTCACTGCAACACAGCTTCTTGCCGGCTTACTTGTGAAATACTTGCCGTATACCTCATTGAATGATGCAAAATCGTTGATATCAGCAAGGAAACATGTTGTTTTTACAACCTTGTCAAGACTTGTGCCTGCTGCCTCGCACACTGCTTTGAGATTTTCGCAAACCTGAGTTGTCTGCTCCTCAATTGTTACAGCGTCAACGTTGCCGGTTTTTGGATTGATTGCAATCTGTCCGCTTGTGAAAAGCATGCCGTTAGCTTTAACAGCCTGTGAATAAGGTCCGATTGCACCGGGTGCATTTGTTGTTGAAACGTATTCCATGGTTTATTACTCCTTTATAATAAGATAATTAATTATATTTTTTATAGTGTAATTTTATGGTGATACAGTGTAATTACAGTGTGCATATTGCGCAGTCGGATTTTTTGTCAGAGTGCCGAAAAAACGCAGGCAATACTTTGTGTATTGGCGAGGATTTTGAGGTGCTTTGGCGGAAAATACGCAAGCAAGATGTATACTGAGCCGTCAGGCGTTAATTATACTGTATTACCATCATATTAATCAAACACTTCAAAGCCTTTGCTCTTAAGCGCCTGTTTGATTGCAACAATGTGTGCATAATCTCTTGTTTCAATTTCAATTCTCAAATAGCAGTCAGTTATGTTCATATCAAGGTCTGTGCTATCATAGTTAACAGCTGTAACATTACCGCCCGTTTCAGCAATAATGCTTGAAACCTCGGAAAGCTGACCGGGTCTGTCTGAAAGTGCAATTGTAATGTTTGCAGTTCTGCCGCCCATTTTGAGTCCGCGCTCGATAACTCTTGAAAGAATCGTCACGTCAATGTTGCCGCCCGAAACAAGACAGCATACGTTTTTGCCCTCAATATCCGGTATCTTTCCTGCAAGAACAGCAGCAACAGGAACTGCGCCAGCACCCTCTGATATCAGTTTCTGTTGTTCAAGAAGAGTCAGAATAGCAAGAGCAATTTCATCATCGGAAACTGTCACAATTTCATCAACATATTTGCTGACAAGTTCATACGTCAAACTTCCCGGAGTCTTAACAGCAATACCATCGGCAATGGTCTGAACCTTTGAGAGAGTTTCGATTTTGCCGTCATTTATGGATTTTTCCATACTTGCTGCGCCGCTTGCCTGAACACCGTAGATTTTACAGGAGGGATTAAGCTGTTTAATTGTGTATGCAACACCTGCAATAAGTCCGCCGCCGCCGATCGGTACAACAACCGCGTCAACATTTGGAAGCTGGGTGAGAATTTCAAGTCCGATCGTTCCCTGACCTGCGATTACATCCGGGTCATCAAACGGATGAATAAAGCTATATCCCTTTTCATCTCTGAGTTCGATAGCCTTGTTATATGCATCGTCATAAACACCCTTAACCAAACAAACATCTGCACCGTATCTTTTTGTGGCTTCGATTTTTGAAATCGGTGCACCTGCCGGCAGACAGATAAGGCTTTTTATTCCGCTCCTTGTTGCAGCAAGTGCAACACCCTGAGCATGGTTACCTGCCGAACATGCAATAACACCGTGTGACTTTTCCTCATCGGAAAGCTGACTTATTTTAAAATAAGAACCTCTGATTTTGAATGAACCTGTTACTTGAAGATTTTCAGTCTTAAGATATATGTTTGAATCATGTCTGATATTCGGCGCATAAATCATGTCCGTTTCGCGCGTAATTTCCTTAAGAACCTGAGCCGCTTTATAGACTCTGTCAAGAGTGACAGTGCTTTTTTCACTATCCATTATTTTATCGCCTCACTTTTAATTAAGCGTCTGTACGCTTTAACTTTTCTATTTTAATACTTTATACAGTGTTTGTCAATTGTTAATTATGATGGAATTTGCAAAACTGTTTTCTGTTTAGAACAAACCTTTATAATGTAAATCGCAGTAAACCCATACCATAAAAAAATCCCGGCTCGTCTGAACAGGGATTATATTTATATTAAAAAATTATTTTCCGCACATCTGAGCAAAATCCTGAACACTTTCAGGTATCCTCACTTCTTCACGAGTAACCGTCACAACGGACATGACACCAATCAGCATCAAAGCTGAAATCGCAAGAGCAGCAAATCTTGATAATCGTTTCACAGGCAATCTCCTTTCTCTTCAATGCGCAATTCGTAATGCGTAATTCGTAATTATAATCTTAATTACAAACATTACAAATCATTTTTTTGAGATTTAGTAATAGACATAAGCAATTTTATTATTTCCTGACAGTCTGAATAAATGCTTTGAAATAAAATATGCTCTAAATATCCACTTTCATGTAAAAGTTCTAACCAATATTCAGTTTCACTGGCTTCCTTTAATGAAATATTCATCTTCGCATAAAAATCCGCCTTCGTTTGACCTCGAATAGCTTCTTTAATATTCGCACCAATACTTGTTCCGCATCTAAGAACTTGTTTTGATAAAACATACTCATGTTTGTCATTACAAAGATATTGATATAATTTTATTATTCTCAAAGCAAATTTCTTACTCTTGTCAACGATAATATTTTCCTTCATAAAAATCCTCTTTAATTACGCATTACGCATTACGAATTACGCATTAAACAATACTCCATATAGCTTTTCCTGTCAACAGAAAACAGCATTATTAATTAAACTATTAAAAATTCATCAAGATATTGTAACATTTTTTCACTGTTCAATATTGCATTTGACAAAGTATTATTGTATAATTTAAAAGTATATTTATAAGAGTGCGTATCTTACGCTCTCAACAATATTTTTCACGGAGGATGAAAAAATGGCAGAAGCAGAGAAAAGCAACAGCTTTATCCAGATGGAACATGATGTTCTTGATTTTTGGAAGGAAAATGATTGCTATAATAAAAGAAAAGCAAAAAATGCGGGTAAAGAAAGATTCCGTTTTATTGACGGCCCGATTACCGCAAACAATCCGATGGGTATACACCACGCATGGGGCAGAACTTTGAAAGATACTTTCATCAGATACAAATCAATGCAGGGTTATGACTGCCGTTGTCAAAACGGTTTTGACTCGCAGGGTCTGTGGGTTGAAGTTGAGGTTGAAAAAGAACTTGGTTTCGAAACAAAAAAAGACATCGAAAACTACGGAATGGATAAGTTCACCAATAAGTGCGTTGACCGTGTTAAGCACTTCTCGGGTATCATTGCGGAACAGTCACAAAGACTCGGTCAGTGGATGCAATGGGATAACTCTTACTACACCAACACCGACCGCAACATCGAGGGTATCTGGCACTTTTTGAAAACCTGCGACGACAACGGTTGGATTCAGCGTGAATATAAACCGATGCCTTGGTGTCCGAGATGCGGAACTTCTCTTTCAGAACATGAAATGACAGGTTCATATAAGAACATCACCCATAATTCTGTTTTCTTCAAACTCCCGATTGAAGAAATGAACTCAAAAATCCTTGTTTGGACAACCACACCGTGGACACTTTCATCAAACGTTGCTCTCGCTGTTAATCCGGATATCGACTATGTTGAAGTTAGAATTGCAAGCGATGAGCAAACCCTCATCCTCGCAAAAGGCGCAATTAAATATCTCGGCGACGATAAGCAGGAAGTGCTTCGTGCTTTCAAGGGCAGTGAACTTGTTGGCCTGCATTATGATACATGCTTCCCTGAACTTGACGCTCAGAGCAAGGTTGATCACAAAATCGTTGCATGGGAAGATGTTGACGCTGAAGAAGGAACAGGTGTTGTTCATATTGCTCCCGGCTGCGGTGTTGAAGATAACGCGCTCGGCAAACGTCTTGGTCTGCCCGAAGTTATGCCTGTTGACGATATGGGTATTTTCCTGCCCGGCTTTGGTTTCATGACAGGTAAGGACAGTGCAAAAATCGCTCCCGAAGTTTTTGAAGAACTCGAAAAGAGAAACAAACTTTATAAAGTTATGCCGATTGAGCATAGCTATCCCGTATGCTGGAGATGTAAGAGCGAAGTTATTTTCCGCCTTGTTCCTGCATGGTATATCAGAACAGAAGAACTCAAACCGCGTCTTATCAGAAACGCTCAGTCAGTTAAGTGGGAACCAGAATCAAACGGTAAGAGAATGGTTGACTGGCTCAACAACATGGGCGACTGGAATATTTCACGTAAGCGTTATTACGGCATGCCTCTTCCGTTCTATGTTTGTGACAAGTGCGGTCACGTTCATGTAATCGGCAGCAAGAAAGAACTTCGTGAAAAAGCCGTTGACCCATCAAAGGTTGACGCACTTCCCGAACTTCACAGACCATGGATCGATGAGATCACCATCAAGTGTCCTGAGTGCGGCGAAGAAGTTAAGCGCGTTTCCGAAATCGGTGACGTTTGGCTTGACGCAGGTATCGTGCCATTCTCAACAACCGGATATTTTGAGGATAAAGAAGAATGGAGAAAGAACTACCCTGCTGAATGGGTTGTTGAAATGCGTGAGCAAGTTCGTCTTTGGTTCTATTCAATGCTCTTTATGAGCACCGTGCTTGAAGACAGAGCACCGTATGAACGTGTACTTTGCCACAGCAGCGTTGTTTCCGAGGACGGCTCAAAATTTTCTAAAACAGGCTTCATGATTCGCTTTGACGAAGCAGCCGAAAAAATCGGCGCAGACACCGTTCGTTACATGTATGCAGGTGCATCTGTGGCAAACGATGTTCGTTTCGGCTACAACCTTGGTGACGAGGCAAGAAGAAAACTCCTCTCATTCTGGAACACATATACCTTCTTCGATACCTATGCAAAAATCGACAAACCGAACTTTGAGGGTTACACACCTGACAAGAATGCACTTACAGTAACAGACAAATGGCTCATCATCAGAACAAACGACTTCATCAAGAAAGCAACCGCTCAGATGGATGACTACAAAGCATATAACGTTATCAAGGAATTTGAAGTATTCGTTGATGATATCTCTAACTGGTACATCAGAACCAATCGCCGCCGTTTCTGGAAGGCTGACGACGAAAGCGACAAGAAGGTTGCATACTGGACACTGTTCAATGCAATCAACGCATGCGTTAAGGTAATGGCTCCGATCATTCCGTTCATGACAGAAAACATCTGGCAGAACCTCACCCGCAAGGTACTTCCAAACAGCGAAATCTCAGTACATCTTAGCGATTGGCCGCAGGTTATCGAAGGCTTTGAAGATAACGGAATCATTGAGCAGACCGCAAAAGCAAGAGAAATTATCGCTGTTGCTATGCGTCTTCGTAACGAGCATCAAATCAAAGTTCGTCAGCCGCTTTCAAAGTTGTTTATTTCATGTAGCGATGAAGATATTGCAAAAATCAAAACATACGAAAAGAATATTCTTGACGAGCTTAACATTAAGGAACTCGTTCATGTAACAGATGCATCAGTTCTTGAGGACAGCTATCTCACTGTCAACTTCAGAGCAGCAGGCGCAGTGCTCAAACAGAATGTAAACAAGATGAAACAGGCACTTGAAAGTGCAACAGATGAAGAAATGGCAGCATACACCGCAAGCGCCAAGAATGGCGAAGCTGTAGCTGTTAAGGGATTTGACGAAGCATATGATCCGTCAATCTTCACAATCATGTCAAAGACAAAGAGCGGTATTGTTTCAGCTGAGTGCCAGGATTCAACAGTCGTTGCTCTTGATGTTGTACTCACTGATGACCTCATTAAAGAGGGTACAGTTCGTGACACAGTTCGCCAGTGCCAGATTATCCGTAAGGAAGCAGGATATGAGGTTGAGCAGAGAGTTATCGTTGCAATCAGCAGTGCAAGCGAATTTGTCACAGCAGCTGTTGAGCAGAGCAAAGAACACATGGCATCTGAACTTCTCGCAGATGAAATCATCATCGGCGGCGAAATCGATGCAGATCTGACTAAGACATTCTCAATCGGCGGTGCAGAAGTCACAATCAGCGTTAAAAAGGCATAAGTACTGCGTACGGCTAATATTGCGGGATAGATTGTATCTGTCGTAAGGTTCAGTCCGCAGAAAAAATTAGATACAATTTGTATGGTCGATCATTGGTCGCCCATGAAATCCAGCAACAATTTACACGCGAAAAATAAAAGTATAACTCGTAGGGTCGACCCCATGTGGTCGACCTGAACCTAATCGCTTATATGCGTTGGAATTATCGGATAAAACGCAGATACATCACATCATTCAAAGAAAGGAAAAATGTTATGGCACAGCAGAAAAAAATGGTTGAAGACATAACTTCAATGGAAGAAGATTTTGCCAAATGGTACACTGACATAGTGAAAAAGGCAGAACTTATTGAATACACAAGCGTAAAAGGCTGCATGGTTATCCGCCCTTACGGCTATGCAATTTGGGAAAACATGCAGAAAATCCTTGACGGAATGTTCAAGGAAACAGGACATGAAAATGTTTGCATGCCCATGTTCATCCCAGAAAGCTTACTTCAAAAAGAAAAAGACCATGTTGAGGGATTCGCTCCCGAAGTTGCATGGGTAACTCACGGCGGCAACGAAAAATTGGAAGAGCGTCTTTGCGTTCGCCCAACATCGGAAACACTTTTCTGTGAGCATTATGCGAACATCGTTCACTCTCACAGGGATTTGCCCAAACTCTATAACCAATGGGTAAGCGTTGTTCGTTGGGAAAAGACAACAAGACCTTTCCTCAGAAGCAGAGAGTTCCTCTGGCAGGAGGGTCACACAATTCACGCAACCGCTGAAGAAGCAATTGAAGAAACAGAAAAAATGCTTAACGTATATGCAAAATTCTGTGAAGAGTATCTTGCAATGCCTGTTGTAAAGGGTAAGAAAACTGAAAGCGACAAATTCGCAGGTGCAGTTTCAACCTATGCAATCGAAGCGCTCATGCATGACGGCAAGGCTCTTCAGGCAGGTACATCACACTATTTCGGTGACGGATTCGCAAAGGCATTCGGAATCCAGTATCAGAGCAAGGAAAACAAACTTGAATATCCTCATCAGACATCGTGGGGTGTTACAACAAGACTCATCGGTGCTATCATCATGACTCACGGTGACAACAACGGCTTGGTACTCCCCCCTGCTGTTGCTCCGATTCAAGCAATCATCATCCCCGTTGCTCAGCACAAACCCGGTGTTCTCGAAAAAGCCGCTGAGGTTAAGGCTGCACTTGAAAGTGCGGGCATCAGAGTTAAGGTTGACGACAGCGACAACAGTCCCGGCTGGAAATTCTCTGAATATGAAATGAAAGGTGTACCTGTTCGCATCGAACTTGGACCGAGAGATATCGAAAACAATCAGTGCGTCCTCGTTACACGTCACAACAGAGAGAAGTCTTTTGTAAGTCTTGATAATCTTGCTGAAAGCGTAACAGCCAAACTTGAAGAAGTACGTCAAGGTATCTATCAGAAGGCCTTGGAAAACAGAGAGAACAAGACATATTCCTGCACATCACTTGAGGAAATCAAGTCAATGCTTGAAGAAAAAGGCGACGGCTTTGTTAAAGCAATGTGGTGCGGCGAAGAAGAATGTGAGGATAAGGTTAAGGAACTCACAGGTGTTGGTTCACGTTGTATTCCCTTTGAGCAGGAGCAGCTTTCAGACAAATGCGTATGTTGCGGCAAGCCTGCAAAACACATGGTATATTGGGGCAAGGCATATTAATAAAATCATAGCGCAAACCAGCGGCACGAAAACTGTGTCGCTGGCTTTTGTCCTTGCGGTACTAACGTACGAATGTGATGCGGGATAGATTGTACTAATGGTAAGATTCAGTCCGCAGAATTAAGTTGAAGTAATAGGTAAATATGGAATAGTGAAGAGGTATGGTTGCAGGGAAAGCAGTGGCATATTTTAAATTGTATCCGCGAAATGCCCGTAATTGTCAATTTTTAGATTTTAATTTTTAGCGCTGTTTTAAATCGTTACTTTTCTCCGCAGATGAAAAACTCCATATTGCAGCAATCTTATTCGTGATCGCACTTTTTCACTATTACTCCTTACTTATTACTTATATGTAGCACTGTCCTCATGCCGGACGGGCACTTACTTTTTGTGTAATTACAAAAAGTAAGCAAAAAGAATTTTCTGACGTACGCAAAAACAACGAAAAATCGCGAGCGATTTTCCGTCGAATTTGCTACAGATAATTTGTACTAATCTTCTATTTCCTTTGGACGCCGTACAATAATGACGAAATACGTTCGGCTACAGTAAGTCTGTTCACCATAACCATAGAGATTCAAAACAGATGGGGCTTTGTCGGCTGTCTTTACTTATAGTCTTATTGGTAGATTGTTTTTATTTGTCATTTATTTGAAAATAGTGCAAGCAGTAAGGTGGCAGGTCGACCACATGGGGTCGACCCTACGAAATCATGTCAATTTTATTTTGCGGACTATGCCTTTCGATAGGTACAATCTGCCCCGTAATATTAGCCGTGCGCAAGCACTAAAAACAATCTGCAAGAGCGGTGACTCTTGCAGATTGCCGTTTATGGGGTATATTTGTAAAATGTGGAACGCTTAGATATTGATTTGCTTGATGATTTCTTTCAGACAATCGGCACTCTTTCTCAGTGATGCCAATTCCATGTCATTGAGCGGCAGAAGCAGTTTGCTGTGAGCACCCTTACGTCCAACTATGTTAAGCAGGCTAAGACATACATCGTCAATTCCATATTCGCCGTGAAGCATTGTTGAAACGGTAAGCGGTGTGTCTATACCGCTGTTAAGGCTACGGCAAATGTGACAGACAGAAACAGCAACAGCATAAAATGTTGCGCCCTTATCCTCAATAACTCTTGCTCCTGATTCACGAACATATTTTTCAATTTCTGCATAGTCGAGTTCGGGATAAGTGAGTCCGTCTGTGCGAAGATATGATGAGTTGAAATCACACATCGGGATGTTTGAGATGTTTGCAATTGACCACGGAACAAATGACGAATCACCATGTTCACCGATAACATATGCATGAACGTGGCGCTGATTGAGCTGATAAAGTTCTGCAAGGCGCGCTCTAAGACGAGATGTGTCAAGTATAGTGCCCGAACCGATGATTCTGTCCTCGGGGATTCCTGAGCATTTGCAGAATGTATAAGTAAGGATATCAACCGGATTGCTGACGATAAGATATGTTGCACGATCGGCATATTTTGTGATTTCCGGGATAATGCTCTTGATGATGTTAACGTTTGTCTGTGCAAGGTCAAGACGTGACTGACCCGGCTTTCTTGCAGCACCAGAAGTGATGATAACAATATCTGAATCCTTTGCATCGGCATAGCTGCCTGCATAAACTGAGCACGGAGTGCAGAACGGAGTACCCTGCTGAATATCGAGTGCTTCGCCTGTTGCTTTTTTGTTGTTGATATCAATCATAACGATTTCACTTGCAAGACCCATAACAGTGAGAGTATAAGCGATTGTTGAGCCAACGCTGCCCGATCCGATGATAGTGATTTTTTTCATTTTTTACCTTCCTTATCTGCGATAGTCGCGTTAATCTGAACTACCCTATTATATGATTATTATTAGCATTTTGAGTATTATATAACTATCCGGGACACAAATCAAATGCAAATTATACATATCGGTATTTATTTATTGATATAACAAGAGCGATTATAAAATTGGTTGAAATACAAGACAAAATAATTTAATTTGTATACGAAAATAGTTCTGAAATAGTATCATTTTCCAATGTTGATAACAAATGTTTTTTTGCAGTGTAATGTGTTCAATTTTTTTCGTCGCAGCAAGATTCAATGATTGCATGCATGAGCACAAAAGAAAAACCAACCGCAATCTACACCGCGATTGGTTTATTAAACGTCTAATATGGACATTATCAGTGTGAACCGTAGTGAACTTCACCGTCTGCATGAGTGTGTGACTCTTGAACCGATGTTACTACTTCTCCGCTATCATAATGAATTTCGCCGTTTGCATGAGTATGATAGCCAAGTTCCGAATCGCCGGTTCCACTCGTTTTGCTGAGAATGATTGCAACAATTGCAAGAATCACTACGATAACAGCAACTGGAATAAATATCTTTTTCATCTTTATGCCTCCTGTATTTTTATGCCATAATTATATCAAAAAAGTTAAGAACAAGTCAAGATACAGGAGGATTTTTTTGCGGTATTCATCGTTTGCAGTTTATTTTGTTTTTGTAGCATATTCTTTAGCAAAGTTAGACGGAATCACTGTAAATAAATAACTTTCCACTGTCCTATCCGATTTTACCACGCGGAACATGATATTTCCGTCACCTTGCAAGGCTTTAAGTACTTCCTTAGTGTATTTATCATCAATAAAAATTCTGTCGCCGCCGCAATAAAGCGTACCTGTCATATTGCGATCTTTACCGTCAGAAGTTCTCATGACAATATCGTATTCATCTACATAGTTTTCAGATGAGTTCTTCACAGTATTGCGTCCATATTCATGAAGGAAGAACACCGTTTTGGAAAGTCTGGATACCAAATGTTGATTGGCATTCTGCAGGTGTACTCTGATTGTTTGTATATTCGAATTTGAGAACTATAACATTTTCTTCATCCACCAAACCTTCATTGGATTTTTCAAATCCAATATATTTTATACTTCCTTTTTCAACACTGAAATCAATATATTTAACTTCAGAACTGTCTTTGCTTTCTTCGGTGGTAGTAATACCTGTTCTTGTTCATTTGTATTTTCTTTTGCGGCTTCATCAGAACCGCAAGCAACAAGTATACACATCATTGAAAGCGCTAACAGTAATGCAATAAATTTTTTCATAGTTTTAGTTTCTTTATCCCCTCACAACCTAATCTAAGGTATGTATTATACTCGGGGACTTCATCATTATTTTCCGTTCTGCAACATAGTACTCTGCTACAACAAAATATTACCATAATAAGTCGATTTCAATAACACTTAAAGTGTTATTGAACACCCATTGTAACGCAATAAATTCTACAATAAGCGTTGAGGTGAACACTATGATTAAAGGACTACCCGAAAAACTGCGCAATCTTCGCGCAAGATACAGATACTCACAAAAGCAAGTTGCTGAAAAACTCGGAGTTTCTCCATCAATAGTTTCAGGTTATGAAACAGGTGAAAGAACACCAAGTACCGAAATATTGCTTGCGTTATCCTACATTTATAATTGCAGTACTGACTATCTTTTAGGCAAAATGATAAACAGTCCGCAAACTCCGATTGACGTCACAGAACTGACGAGCAATCAGATAAACGCAATCATCAATTTTATTGACTCAATGAAAGAATAAACATGATTCATTCACAATGATGACACAACGGCATTTTATTAGCAAATCAGAATAAAACAAAGGACTTCCGAAACCACTCGAAAGTCCTTAAATTATCAGTGTTTATGCCTTATTTAGCGCTTTCGGCAACCGCAACTGCACAAGCAACTGTTGCGCCAACCATCGGGTTGTTGCCCATGCCGATAAGTCCCATCATTTCAACGTGAGCCGGAACTGATGAAGAACCTGCAAACTGAGCGTCACCATGCATACGTCCCATTGAGTCTGTAAGACCATATGAAGCAGGACCGGCTGCAACGTTGTCCGGATGAAGTGTACGGCCTGTACCGCCGCCTGATGCAACTGAGAAGTAGCTTACACCGTTTTCAAGTGCCCACTTCTTATATGTGCCTGCAACAAGATGCTGGAATCTTGTCGGATTGGTTGAGTTACCTGTGATAGAAACATCAACACCCTCCTTCTTCATGATTGCAACACCTTCAAGGACATCGTTTGCGCCATAGCAGCGAACCTTTGCCTTTTCACCGTCTGAATATGCCTTTTCCTTAACAACCTTGAGGTCGCCTGTGAAGAAGTCATATTCTGTCTGAACATATGTGAAACCGTTGATTCTTGAAATAATCATTGCAGCATCCTTGCCAAGGCCGTTAAGGATAACGCGGAGCGGCTCTTTACGTACCTTGTTTGCAGTTCTTGCAATACCGATTGCGCCTTCAGCAGCAGCAAATGATTCGTGACCTGCAAGGAATGCAAAGCACTTTGTTTCTTCTTTAAGAAGCATTGCGCCAAGGTTACCGTGGCCAAGGCCAACACTTCTCTGCTCAGCAACTGAACCGGGGATACAGAAAGCCTGAAGTCCCTTACCTATTGTTGCAGCAGCTTCTGAAGCGTCTGTGATTCCTGATTTGAGTGCAAGTGCAACACCGAGGGTATATGCCCAAACAGCGTTTTCAAATGCGATAGGCTGAACGCCCTTTACGATTGACTCAACGTCAATACCTTTTGAAAGGCAAAGATCTCTTGCTTCTTCAAGTGAAGCAATGCCATATTCAGCAAGGCAAGCCTCGATTTTAGCGATTCTTCTTTCCTTGCCTTCGAATTTTACATCATTAGCCATTGTTAGAATCCTCCCTTTCCTAATTATTCTTCACGCGGGTCGATATATTTGGCAGCGCCATCAAAACGACCGTAGTTACCTGTGTTCTTCTTAAGAGCTTCGTCAGCAGACATGCCGTGACGAATATCTTCAAGCATCTTGCCGAGTCTGATAAACTCATAGCCGATTACTTCGTCGTCCTCATCAAGAGCCATTCTTGTAACATAGCCTTCAGCCATTTCCATATAACGAACGCCCTTTGATTTTGTTGAGAACATTGTACCAACCTGTGAACGAAGGCCTTTACCGAGATCTTCAAGGCCTGCGCCTACAACAAGACCGTCCTCAGAGAATGCAGACTGTGTACGTCCGTAAACAAACTGGAGGAAAATCTCTCTCATTGCAACATTGATTGCGTCGCAAACAAGGTCTGTGTTAAGACATTCAAGAAGAGTTTTGCCCGGAAGAATTTCAGCAGCCATAGCAGCTGAATGAGTCATACCTGAGCAACCTACTGTTTCAACAAGTGCCTCTTCAACAATACCGTTCTTAACATTGAGTGAAAGCTTGCAGGTACCCTGCTGAGGTGCGCACCAGCCAATGCCGTGTGAGAAACCGGAAATATCCTTGATTTCATAAGCCTTAACCCACTGACCCTCTTCTGGGATCGGAGCCGGACCATGTTTAGGTCCTTTTGCAACTACGCACATTCTTTCAACTTCGTGTGAATAATTCATGTGTCAGTTCTCCTTTCGGAATATCATAATATTGGTTGGAAACCCGCCTTTCGACTGTTTCCTCGGTTACCACAGATAATAATATCAAAATTTTGCCATTCTTGCAATAGTATCAAAGAGATTTTTCAAAAATATTTTGTATTTTAAGCAGTAAATTTCCTATTGGTTATATTTATAAAAACTTAATTAATTGACAAAATTGTCATAATATATATAATTAAGAAGTATCTGTGAATACAGACGATTTGAATATATGATATATAATTGTCCGTTTCTATTAGATAAATCAAGATTTTGGCACGTTTTACTTATAACTATGATGAAAAATATAAAGGAGTGTGATTTTCTATGCTCGGAGCAATAGTTGGTGACATCGTTGGATCTGTCTATGAATGGCATAATATCAAAACAAAAGATTTTCCATTATTTCAGAATGATTGTTCCTTCACCGATGATACTGTTATGACTTGTGCCGTCGCAGAAGCTATTATGAATGGCGGTAAACGCGAGGATTTTATCAACGCTATGAAGGCATACGGTCGGATGTATCCGAATGCTGGCTACGGATTCAGATTCAGTACATGGTTGTTCTCAAATAATAGTGATCCATATAACAGTTTTGGAAATGGTTCGGCTATGCGTGTTTCTCCATGTGCTTGGATAATGGATTGTGAATTTGCTGCAAAAACAGGATTGTGGCCTTCAAATGGCAGATACCAAGCAAAATTGTCTGCTGAGGTCACGCATAATCATCCGGAAGGCATCAAAGGTGCACTGGCAACAGCTGATGCAATTTTCATTTGCCGTTATTACTTCGGAGGATATTATAAAGAATGTGGAAAGCCAATCAATAATAATCCAGCCGAATGTAAGAAACGCATCAAGGAATATATTGAGCAAACGTATGGATATAACCTTTCTCAAACATTGGACGAAATTCGTCCAACATATCGCTTTAATGAAACCTGCCAAGACACTGTACCCCAAGCTATTATTGCATTTTTAGAAAGTACAGACTTTGAAGATGCCATACGAAATGCCATCTCCCTTGGCGGTGACAGTGATACTTTAGCTGCAATTACAGGTAGTATAGCGGAAGCTGCCTATGGTATTCCTGATTGGATCAAGGATAAAGCGTACTCATATTTGGATGATCCATTAAAAGATTTACTCAGTCGATGGCAAAATTATATTTTAAAAATATAGTTATATGCTTTAATTCTTCGTAATGATAGTTTCATTTTTCTCAAACGAAGTCACTGAAAAAAATTAAAAACGAGCATAAAAAACAAGGAACTTTCGGCGAAACAAAATTGCCAAAAAGTTCTTTGTTTTGTCTTTATAACAAACTAGTGCTAGCTTTTATATGTAAATTACAAAAAAGCTAGCACTAACTAACCGTATATTTATTATTAATCGTGTACGATACACTTGCCTTGAACGAAAGCGTGGACACCTTGCAGTTTGCATCAACAACAACCGGTGATTTTATGCTCAAGCTTGTCAGTTCTCCGCCTTTTGATTTCATCGTGATTGAAGCACCTTTATAGTTTTGAACAGCATTTTTAACAATTACGGGATTTGTATCAATGCCTTGAAGTTTTACCGTTGACAGCACTCTTTTGTCGTGGTTAGGCAGTGCCGTTGTTTTTCCGTCATAGTTTGCCTTATCACTGAACAGATTCAGCTTCAAAGTCAGAACACCGTCTTTGCTGCTTGCCGAAAAAGATTTTATGTCACATCCGCGAACATCAGCATCTTTCCCAATCGGTTCAATGACGCTGTTCAGTGCAACACCCTCTGCCTTTCCGGAAACAAATTTGTATGTCTTTGACACCTTACCATCAAGCAGGCTCATCTGATTACTTGCCGTGCTGAACAAAGATGATTTTGAGCATGAAACCGCGGCAGTTTCAATTTCTTTCGTGTGTTTGACTGTCATATTCTTATTGTTTTTCGCATTATTAACGGCGGTGTTATACACTTTTGCCGCCTGTGCATTTGTAACGGGCAGACCGTTTTTATGGGTAAATTCCATGAAAATTTCGCTGAATGCGCCTGCCGCCTTGAAGGTATCACCTTTTGCAAATGCTCTCACCTTGAATGTATACAGCGTATTTTCATCAAGATTTTCAACAGTGAAATTACAGATATCCGTCTGTCCTTTCAAAACAAATTTTCCGTTTTCTTTATCATATATATATACCTGATATCCCGATGCACCCGAAACGGATTTCCACGTGAGTGTAATATTGTTCAATTCAAGGTCAGCGGCTACAACCGATTTCACCTGATCAGGCGAAGTAACAGCGATAATTTCATTACAATATTCGCCCCAAACATTTTTATTTTCACTATCTTTGATATATGCGCGCACTTTAAAAGTATATTTTGTTCCGACTTTAAGATTCTTAATCTCTATCTGCGGCTCAGCAGTATTTTTAACAATCGCATTAAACTTATTTTCTTTTTCATCGAACTGATATACCCTGTAACCTTGCGCATTTTTGACTTTATTCCATTTGAGTGTAACAGATGAAGTTGTTGCAGCCGATTGCGTAATACCGCTCACCTTACCGACTTTCGGCTCATCTTTTGCCTTATCTTCTCCTTTTTCCGCAAAAACAGCAAAGGCAAATGTAAACACCGTCAATATGCAAAGAATAACAGATATAATTTTTTTCATTTTATATATAGCGCCTTTCAAGAATAATTACTTTCTAAGTAAACATGATTAAATCCGTGCACTGATTATGCCATGTAATGCATAGAGTTTACGCTGACATACTGTCATATTTCAAAAAAACTCTGTGTGATATGACGGAACTTTATGCAAATGAGCAGTGCGGCGAGATTTATTCAGCGTTTACTTAATAATATTAAATTATACACCCAATGTCAACTTAAAAAATCAAGAAAATTGTTGATAATTATTTTAGTTCAAAGTATAATAAAATTATATATGCTATATCCTATGAAAGGCTATGATAATATGTTTGACTTTTTAACTATTGCACTGGCAGTTATTAAAACCCAGGTCGGCAACACTGAACATAACACCGAACAAATTACGGACAAAATCAGCCGTTCAAAAGATTCCAAGGCCGACATTATCGCCTTCCCCGAACTTGCAATAACAGGGTACACCTGCGGTGATTTGTTCAACCAGAAAACGCTGCTTGACGGTACAATTGAGGGATTGAAAAAAATCCTCGCAAAAAGCACCGAAGTGAAAAAAATAATCATTGTCGGTGCACCGCTTCGCATAAACGGACAACTTTACAACTGTGCCGTGGTTATTTTTGACGGCTCTGTCATTGGAATCATTCCAAAAACGTTCATACCCACCACAGGTGAATTTTATGAAAAGCGTTGGTTCTGTTCCGCGTCTGATTTAAGCATCACCGAAATTACAGAGAAGCGGCTCGGACTTAGCGGATGCGAAAAAAATATCTGTATCGGCACTGATCTTGTATTTTCCGCAGCAAACAGCATGACATTTGCAATCGAGGTTTGTGAGGACTTGTGGACACCGTTGCCGCCGAGTACATTTTCTGCTCTTGCAGGAGCAAAACTTTTGATAAATATTTCCGCAAGCAATGAAACCATCGGCAAACGTCAGTATCGCCGAGAACTGGTTTCACAACAATCTGCACGTAACCTTGCAGCATATGCATATGTCAGCTCAGGCAAAAGCGAATCAACAACCGACCTTGTTTTTTCGGGACATTCGCTTGTTTGCGAAAACGGCATAAAAATTGCGGAGAATGAAAACTATCTTGATGATGACTATATTTTATACGCTGATATCGATCTTGGCAAAATCGACTATGACAGAATGAAAAACAAATCATTCAAAGATACCGCCACACTTTACGGTAAGGCTCATCCGTGCCGTTACGTTGAAATCGATGGTGACTGCTTTGGAAAAAGCACAGCTGAAAACACCGAAGTCAACAGACTTCCTTTTGTTCCGTCAACACAAAAAGACAGATTCGACCGTTGCATTGCAATTTTTGAAATGCAGGTTGCCGGACTTTGCAAGCGCCTTGAAGTGACAAACTGCAAGCCGGTTATAGGTGTTTCGGGCGGTCTTGACTCAACGCTTGCACTGCTTGTATGCACACAAGCAATGCGTAAACTCGGCAGACCTCTCACCGATGTAATCGGAATCACAATGCCATGTTTCGGAACTTCAGACAGAACATATAACAATTCAATCGAGTTGATGAAAACGCTTGGCATCACATCAAAGGAAATCAACATCAAAAAAGCCTGCTTACAGCATTTTGAAGATATCGGCCAAAGCGAAGATGAATATAACCTGACATACGAAAACAGTCAGGCACGTGAAAGAACACAGGTTCTGATGGATTATGCCGGAAAAATCGGCGGTCTTGTTGTGGGCACAGGCGATTTAAGCGAGTTGGCACTCGGCTGGTGCACTTATAATGCCGACCACATGAGCATGTACGGTGTCAACGCAAGCATACCGAAAACACTTGTCAGATGGATGGTTGACAGCATCATTGAGTTTGACATTTTCCCGGCAAGCAGCGATGTTCTCAAAGATGTGCTTGACACACCGATAAGTCCCGAACTGCTCCCGCCTGACGCTGACGGAAAAATACAACAGCAAACCGAAGAACTTGTTGGCCCATATGCACTGCACGACTTTTTCCTTTATTATGTTTTGCGTTTCGGCTTTGAGCCTGAGAAAATCTATTTTCTTGCAAAAAAAGCGTTCAAAGGCAGTTTCGACGATGCAACAATTCTCAAATGGCTGAAATCATTCTACAGACGCTTCTTCTCGCAACAGTTTAAGCGCAGTTGCCTGCCCGACGGAGTGAAAGTGGGCAGTGTATGCCTTTCGCCGAGAGGCGACTGGAGAATGCCTAGCGACGCAAGCGCAGCAATTTGGCTGAAAAGGGTTGAAGAGATTGCGGACAATGCATAAAATAGATTGTACCAATGTTAAGATATTGTTCGCAGAGAAAAAATAAAACATCATCACTGTATGCTTGACAAAGTGAAGATAAAAGTATATGCTAAACAATACAAGAGGACACTGCGATAAGCGATTACCACCCTCATTTAAAAGAAATTAAAGAAATAATCGCCTTATTTTGAAGTGACCCCAAAAAGTTAGACAAAGATTTTAAGAAAACCTTGTGAAAAT